>JAYUYU010000021.1:0-18750 GCA_043752365.1 Myxococcales bacterium
CGGTGACCATCAAGCCATGCTGGGCGCTACGCTAGGCCTAGAGCTGTACAAGGGTCGCTGGCTTGGCGTCGACCTGGAGGCCCGCAATTATTTGGCCTTCGGCGGCTCGCGCGGCGCCCACTACTTGTTGACCCCGGCGCTGTCGGCGCGGCTGGCTTTCTAGGCGCCTACGCCCGGTTTCGCGGCGGCGTGATAGAAGAGCGCCATGTCGCCGCGAAGCGTAGCGGGCGCGCGAGCCCTGAGCCTGAGCCTGCTGCTGGCCATCGGCTGCGGGCCGAAAGACGATGGCAAACCGCATCCGCAGCCAGCCGTCACGCCGCTGGAAGGCGAACCAATGGGCGAGTGCTCGGCTACCTTGCGCAGCTACGAAGGCGCTACGGCAACGCACCTCGCCGAGTGCAGCGACATCGTGTACTCGACGAGCCCGCCCGTTTTCGGCGACCACTACCCGGCATGGGCCGCCTATCGGAGCTTCGACTTTCCGGTTCCGCTCGGTTACCTGGTGCACAGTCTCGAGCACGGGGCGATCGTCTTCTTCTATGATTGCCCGGACGGCTGCGCTGACGAAGTCGCGACCGTGCAGGCCTTCATCGATGCCCTGCCCGACGATCCTCGCTGTTCGCCCGCAGTGAGGGTGCAGGTCGTGCTCGTTCCGAGACCCGGGCTAGGTGCGCGGTGGGCGGCGTCAGCCTGGGGTCGTTCGCTGACGGCCGATTGCTTCGACGCCGAGTTTTTCGGTCAATTTTACGCCGCTCATCATGGGCGGGGCCCCGAGGACCTGTGCAACCAGGGTGTCTCGTTCGAGTCAGCCCCTTGCCAGTAACAGCGTGACGGCACGGGGCTTTTCGCCAAGTTGCTTTTCCAACCAAAGCGCGTCATGAGTGACCCGGGCTTCGCTTCGGATGGCGGCTTCGCATCTGACAGTATCGGTCGATGAACGTACGCGCTTGGCGCGCACGCGTCTCGGCCAATTGGTGCTCGGCAAGTGGCGCCTCAATCGCTTGATCGGCGTCGGCGGCATGGCCGCGGTGTTCGAGGCCACGCAGCGCAACGGCAATCGCGTCGCGATCAAAATCCTGCACCCCGACTTGGCCGGCTTGGACGAGATCCGCGAGCGCTTCTTGTCTGAAGGCTATGCCGCCAATCGCGTTTCGCACCCCGGCGTCGTCACCGTGCGCGACGAAGGCACCACCGACGACGGCGCGGTGTTCCTAGTCATGGATTTACTGCGCGGCCAAACCCTCGCAGAACGGCTCGAGGACGGGCGCGAGCTGTTCAGCGTCGGTGAAGTGCTCGAAATCAGCTCGCAGCTGCTGGACGTGCTCGTGCACGCGCACCAGCGCGGCATCGTGCACCGCGACATCAAGCCGGAAAACGTGTTCATCGCGGCAGACGGCCGCGTGCGACTACTCGACTTCGGCATCGCGCGCGTCGACAACCGAGCCCAAACGCACACCGCCGAGGCGGGCACCACGCTCGGCACGCGCGCGTTCATGCCGCCCGAACAAGCGCTGGGGCGCTGGACCGAGCTAGATGGGCGAAGCGATTTGTGGTCGCTCGGCGCGACCATGTATCTGCTGCTTTCCGGCCAGCCCGTGCGCGATCACGGTAGCGTGACCGAACAGCTGCTGGGCGCCATGACGCGCCCCGTGCCTTCGCTGGGCGACGTCACGGCGCTGCCGCGCTCGGTAGTAGCGCTCGTCGACCGCGCGCTGGCGTTCGATCGCGAAGCTCGCTTCCCCGACGCTGGGTCCATGCAATTGGCCGTGCGCGCCGTGCTAGACGAGCTGAGCATGCCCGACTCGCGTGCCACCTTGCCGCCGCCGTCGCTGGAACCGATGTCACTGTCGCTGCGTACTCCGCGACCCGAGGGCCGCCACAAGCGCCCCAGCATTCCCACGGTGCGGCCCGTATCCGCTAGCGTCACGCCGCTGCCGCTGCCGCACGCCAAGCCTTCCCGCAGCGCCTTGTCCGTCTACGTCGGCTTCGGTTTCGCCGTCGGCATCGGCATCGTGGTGGCGGCTCGCTTGACGGTGCGCCCCGTCACCGAAACCAACGCCGCGGCGCCACAGCAAGTCCGCGAAAGCGCCGCGCCCGTCACACTCAGCCCGCCGACGTCCGAGGCCAGCAGCGTCGCAGCACCGAACGCAGCCTCAGCCTCAGCCTCAGCCTCAGCGCCTCCTGGCCGCCCGCTGCGCGCTCCCAAAAGTCCCGATGCGGCGAGCCGCCCCCAGTAGCCGAAGCCCACGGACCCGCCCGTTCAGCGCCCGGGGGAGCGGCCAGCCGTGCCCCAAGCACCGGCTCAACCATTGGCGAAATTATCCAGTAATGTCGAGTACTTTCCCGCCAAGTTGCATGTCCCGCTCGTTGCGACTAGCTTTCCGCTCCCTTTCGTTACGTCTGGAGAATTCATGGCCCGCGTCACCGTCGAAGATTGCTTGGAGAAGGAAGAGAACCGTTTCGCCCTCGTGGTGCTCGCTTCTTCCCGTGCGCGCTCGCTGATGAAGGGCAACCCCTCCTTGGTGAACGCAAAGAACAAACCGCTGGTCGTCGCCCTGCGTGAAATTGCGGCTGGCAAAGTGCGCTTCAACCGTCCGGTCAACGACGCGGTGCTCGAGTACATCACCGAGCTCGGCCGCGCGAACTACTGATCCCTGGCTTCGGACGGGGACTCAAGTAGACCTTCCTGGGGAGCCGCTGAAGTGAATTCAGCGGCCCAACCTCGGTTTCGGGTCCCCAACCCCGAAACACAGCCATTGAGTGCAGGATGCGGATCAAATCGCTTGGGCGAGCGGGCGACGCGGGTGCCACGCAGCACTACGCCGATCCGGCGTACTACACCAAGACGTACAAAGAGCGGACGCACGACGTCGAGTACTACGCCAAGCTCGCACGTCGGCTCAAAGGCCCCGTGCTCGAGTACGGCATTGGCAACGGCCGCGTCGCTTTGGCGATCGCGAAGGCCGGTGTGCACGTCACCGGCATCGACCTGTCGCAGCCCATGCTCGACAGCCTCGAAGCGCAGCTGAAAACGCTGCCAAAACAGCTTAAAGCGCGCGTTAACTGGCATCAGGGCGACATGCGCGAGCTACGGCTCGACGAGCGCTTTCCGCTAATTCTGGCGCCGTTCAACTGCGTGCTGCACCTTTACACGCGCCCCGACATGGAGGCGTTTTTGGAGCGCGTGCGCGAGCACTTGGCGCCGGGTGGCCGCTTCGTTTTCGATTTCTCGGTGCCGCACGGCGAGGACCTGAGCCGCGATCCGGAGAAAGCGTTCAGCGCGCCGCGCATTCGGCATCCCACGACGGGCGAGCTGACACGCTACGCCGAACGCTTCGAGTACGACCGGCTGCGGCAGCTGTTGTTGATCAAGATGGATTTCTTGCCCGAAGGCAGCACCAAGCCTTGGACGGTGCCGCTCACCCATCGCCAGTACTTCCCCCGCGAAATGGAGGCGCTGCTCCATTACAACGGCTTCAGCGACATCTTCTTCACGGCCGATTTCACCGACCAGGCCGCCGATCAACACGTGGACTCCTTGGTCGTGAGCTGCACGGTCGAGCGCTAACCGGCCGCGAGGGCCGGCGCTCGGCCCCCTGAGCACTTCGGGGCCTGGAGCCGGTCACGAAGAATTGCGCGGCGGAGCCCTTGCGAGGGCCGCGGCCGGCGCTTAGCTTCAGCAGTCGGTCATGGGCACAGATCTATACAAGGACCTCGGCGTTTCGAAGAGTGCCACTGCCGACGAGATCAAGAAGGTCTACAAGAAGCTGGCAGGCCAGCTGCACCCGGACCGAAACCCAGGCGACCAGAAGATTGAAGCGCGCTTCAAGGCAGTGAACCGCGCCTACCAGGTGCTTCACGATCCCGAAAAGCGCCGCCTGTACGACGAGTTCGGAGAAGAGTCGCTGCGCGAGGGCTTCAACCCCGCGGCAACGCGCGCCTACCGCAACGCCGCGCAAGCGACGGGGGTCCGGCGTGCGCGGGGCGGCGGCATCAACTTCGAGGACTTGCAAGGTGGCGGCGCTGGTCCGGGCGGCTTCGGCGACTTGCTGGGCGAGCTCTTTGGCGGCGGGGCGCGCAGCACCAGGCGAAGCGGCGGCGCCAGCGCGAAAGGCTCGGACATCAGCAGTGAAGTCGCGATCGATTTCGTATCGGCCATTCGAGGGGCTGAGCTGCAGCTGCGCCTGCATGACGGCGGCGAGCAAGTCACGGTGCGCGTGCCGCCCGGCGCCGGCGAGGGAGACAAGCTCCGAGTAGCCGGTCACGGTGCGCCTTCAGCCATGGGCGGCGCACGCGGCGATTTGGTCATAACCGTGCGCGTGAACCCGCACCCTTTCTTCGAGCGCGACGGCCTCGACCTGCACCTGAACCTGCCCGTCACGGTGGCGGAAGCTCACCGCGGCGCCAAAGTTCGCGTGCCCACGCCGGAGGGTCCGGTCACCATGAGTGTCCCCAAGCACGCTCAAAGCGGGCAAGAAGCGCGGCTGAAGGCCAAAGGCGTCAAGCGCGCCGGCAAGCAGGGCGACTTGTACGTCCGCTTCTTGGTCAAGCTGCCCGCCCAAGACTCGGAGGAAATCGAGCAAGCGGTGGCGGTGCTGGAAAACGCCATGACGGGTGACGTGCGCGGCGGCATCCACTTCTAGGCACCTGTCACGGCGCCGCTACGGACCGTAAATCCTTGAGGAAGCTGCCCGACGTGGGGCGCAGGCGCCAAGCATGTCAGGCTAAATCATGCGCAAGGTCACGTCGCGATGGGCGATCGTGCTGGGGCTGAGTTTTACGACACTGCTCGTGGGCTGGGCGCCAGTCGCGCGCCACGTGCGGGCCGCAGAGTTTCTGCAGCGGCTGTCGCAAAAGGGGCTCCCGGACGGGCCAGGGGCGCCGCGTATTGCCAGCGAAGATGTAACAATCGCCGGGAAAAACGGCCCCATTCGCGCACGGCTGTACTTCCCTGCTGGGGCGAAGCCCGGTCGCGGCATCGTGGTAGCGCACGGCGTTCACTACCGCGGCATCGACGAGAGGCGCCTCGTGCCGTTCGCCCGCGCCTTGGCTGAAAGTGGCCTCACGGTGCTAACGCCCGAGCTGAGCGAGCTTGCGGACTATCGCATCACCAAGAGTGGTGTCGACGTGATTCGTGATTCCGTGCGCTACCTGGTCACTCGGCGCAACCACGTTGCGGGCGAGCGTGTGGGCTTGATGGGCTTCAGCTTTGCGGGCGGCTTGTCGCTGGTGGCGGCGCAAGACGCGCCGACTGCCGCGCGCATCTCGGCCGTGACCAGTGTGGGTGGGCACTACGACTTGCGACGCGTGCTGCGCTTTCTCATTCACAACGAAATCCAGACGCCGAGCGGCCTCGTCCATCGAAAGGCTCACGAATACGGCCTCGTGGTGCTGGTGTACGGCAACCTCCAGCATTTCGTGCCGGCGCAGGATTTGCCCGCGATGCGCGACGGTTTCAAAGCTTGGCTGCACGAAGATCAGAAAAGCGCGCGCCAAGCCGCCAAGGCTCGCACCACGCCCGAAGCCGAGCGGCTTTGGCAGCTGCTCGAAAAGGGCAGCTTGCAAACGCTGGCACCCGAGCTCGACCAACTGCTGCAAAGTCAAAGCACCGAGCTTGCAGCGCTCTCATCCGCCGGCCACCTGAAGAGCCTGAACGTTCCGGTGTACCTGCTGCACGGCTCACACGACTCCGTTATTCCTTCCTCGGAGACCGACGCCGCCAACCTCGAGCTGGACGGCGCGGACCACCAGGCCTTGGTTTCGCCGTTACTAGAGCACGTCGAAGTGAGCAAAACCGCTGGGCTAGCCGACAAGCTTGCGCTGCTGTCGTTCATGGCCAAAGTGCTTTGAGGCCTGCCGGACAGACGGCGCGGGTTATGCTGAGGGCATGTGGCGGGTGCTGCAAGATGAAGCGCCGCTCGAGCGCTACGCGCAGGCGTTAACACAACTGCAGCTGGTCGACGTGGCCCCGCCCGGCACAGCCGGAGCCGGAGGTGAGGGCGACGGTGGTCCCGCCGACGCAGGCGCAAGCGCGGGCGGAGCCGCGGGCGCGTCCCGCTAGGCCCGCCACTGACGCTTACTCGGCGCTGGAAACGACGCTGGCGGAGCCGCGGCGCGGCCTTTCTAGCGTGGGGAGGCTGGGCTTGAGGCTGCCGTCTTCGTCGTCGTAGCGCTCGAGCTCGGCGGCCACGCGCCGCACCGAAGCCTGCTTCTCGTGAAACGGCTGAAAACTCGACTTCACGCCCGCCAAAATCATGCTCTTGATGTCGACGAACGGGACGCCGAGCTTGGTGTGCACCAAGAACAGCTCCTTGGAAACGGACGTGTTGGTGATCAGGCGGTTGTCGGTGTTGATGGTCACGCGCACGCCCAGGTCGAAGTAAAGCTTGAGCGGGTGAGTAGCCAAGTCCCTTACGGCGCCCGTTTGCACGTTGCTCGAAGGGCAACACTCGAGCGGAATGCGATGATCGGTTATGTAGTGCAGTAAATCACCGTCTTCGCGCAGCCGGCAGCCGTGGCCAATGCGATGCGCGCCGCACACGTGAATGGCCTGTGCGATGGACTCGGGGCCGTAGGCTTCGCCCGCGTGGATGGTGCAATTGACGTTGTTCTCGCGCACCAGCTGGAAAGCCGCGCGGTGATGCTTGGCCGGAAAGTCCGCCTCGGCGCCTGCTAAATCGAAGCCGACGACGCCGCGACCCTTGTAGGCCACCGCCAACTCCGCCATCTGGTACGAAGACTCAGCCGAGATGTTGCGAATGCCGCAGACGATAACGTTGGCTTTGATGCCGTAGGTTTCGCGGGCCCGCCGTAGGCCCGCCAACACGGCCTCGACCACCTTCGTCAGCTTCAGCCCAAGCCGCGTGTGCAGCATCGGGGCGTAGCGCACTTCCATGTAGCGCACGTTTTCGCGGTGCGCGTCTTCGGCCAGCTCGAAGGCGATGCGTTCGAGTGCCTCCTCCGTTTGCATCACGCGCAACGTGATGTCGAAGCCGCGCAAGTACTCGACGAGCGAGCCGAAATTCCGACCACAGCCAATGGCCGCGTCGAGGCCCCCGAGGTCGATGGCTGGCAGTTCTACGCCGTATTGACGCCCCAACTCGAGGATTGTCTCGAGCCTGAGCGAGCCGTCCAAGTGGACGTGAAGGTCCGTTTTGGGCAGGGCTCGAAAGACTTCGAACGGAACCTGACCGGGACCTGGGACCAACGCTTCTTCGAACGTCGCCATGCAGGAGTGTAACACGCGCTAGCGCAGGTGCCCGTGTCGTCACGCCGCTCGACGAGCGTCCGCGCTTACGTATCTACGTTGCTGGGCTTGCTGGGCTTGCTGGGCTTGCTGGGTTGCTGGGTTGCTGGCCGCCGCAATCCAAAGCGCAGCACCAACAAGCCGAGCAGCGCAACAAGCGGCACGTACACATAGCCGGACACGCCGCTTGCGCCCTCACCGCGCGCTGCGCGTTCCAGGGCATCTGCAACCGTTTCGGGGCTCTGAGCACCAAGCAGGCGCTTGCCGCCAATGTAGGTCGTCGGGAGTCCTTCAAGCGCGGGCGGAACGAGCAAGCTGGATTCGCGCTCCACGCGTGCTTCCGTCGCGGGGTCGAGCATGCAGCTCTCGAACGCCTTTGGTTCTAGCCCTACGGCTTTGGCAACCTTGTCGATTCCGGCGGGCGAAAGGTCTTCGGTAGCGAACAACCCTTCGGCCATGGGTTCGGCCTTGTGTTGGGCTTCGCCGCATACCGCGGCGCGCGCGGCGTCGCGAGCATGCGGGTGCATTGCAAGAGGCTTGTTCAGGCGTACGAAGTGCACGCGCGGTCCATAGCTTTCGAGGACGGTCTTCAAGGTGCCCGCAAAACGCCGGCACGCGGGGCACTCGAAATCCGCGAATTCGACGACGTTGAGCTTGCCGGGTTGGTAGTAGCGCAGCACCGAGCTCGGCACGGCTGGCGCGGTCTTCACGCCGGGCCACGCCAGCGGCGCGGCAATCACCAACGCACCGAGCGCCCACCACGCCCAGCCGCGCAGGCGTGCTCGCGCCTCTTCTTCCCACACATTGGGACGAAGCCCGAAAGCAGCGCCCGCCGCGACCAGCGCCGACACATCGGTCATCACGCACAACCAGCAGAACTGCTGCAACACGAAGGCTTGCGTGTAGAGCAGAAAGGCCGCAGCCGCGCCGCCCACGTAAGCTGCCACCTGCGTGGCGCGGCGCGAGGCCAACGACGCCGCGAACAGCAACGCGAAACCGAGCAGCCCAAACAGGGGCAGCGGAACGAACCTGCCCTCCCCCAGCTGAATGTGACTCAGCTCGCTGGCGCGGACGGCTCCACAACCGGACGCAGCGCTGCAAAATGTCGGTGTGTCTGCCGTGTAGTCACTGAGCAACGCCGCCGATGCGGCCAGCGCCGCCAGCGTCGCCACGCGCAACACGACCAGCCAAGGCAACTTCGGCACGCCGGCTCTATACCCAAACTGAGACGCCGGGAGGAGATCGCCAGAAAAGACCGCTGAAAAGCCCGCGAATTCCCGGGCGAGCCTGATTCGTCGCCTTTTGCCGAGGACGGCCGGGGAGCGGCGAGCTATGAACCCGCCCTCTATGGCCCGCAGAAAGCCCGAAAAATCCAGCTCTTCGCGGCCTAGCCGCCCCCCCGGTCGCGTGCCCAGTCGCAGCTTCGAGGGCTTGCTCAACATGAACCCACGCGGGTTTGGCTTCGTGGCGGGCGGCGCTGGCAGCGACGACGTGTACGTGCCGCCCGACGCCATCGGCGGCGCGCTGCACGGTGACCGTGTGCTGGTCAGCGTGGTCGCGCAAAGCGACCGCGGGCTCGAAGGCCGCATCGAGCAGGTGGTCAAGCGCCGTAGCCCGCGCGTAGCCGGCGTACTCCGTCGGCGCGGCAAGAGCGCCTGGCTGGAACCGGACGACTCGCGCTTGCGCGGCCCGATTGTGCTCGCCGACCCGGGCAGGCTGGGCAAAGAGGGCGACGCGGCCGTCGTCACCATCACCCGCTTCCCCGACTTTCAGGACGAGAATCCGGAAGGCGAGCTGGTCAGCGTGCTGGGTGCGCCCGGCGAGCCCACGGTCGAGATCGCCAAGATTTTAGTGCGTGAGGACGTGCGCGAATCGCACTCGGAGGGTGCGCTGCGTGAAGCCGAAACTTTGGCGCATCAGCTGCAAGCCTCGAACGTGCAGGGCCGCACCGATTTACGGCACATTCCCCTGCCAACGATCGATCCCGAGGACGCGCGCGATCATGACGACGCCGTCTGGGTCGAGCGCCACGGCGAGGGCTTCCGCGCCTGGATTGCCATCGCCGACGTGAGCGAATTCGTGCAACCCGGCACAGAGCTGGACGAGGAAGCGCTGTCACGCGGCTGTACCGTGTACTTGCCGACCCGCGCCATTCCGATGTTGCCGACGGCGTTGGCGGCCGACCTGTGCTCGCTGCTGCCAGAGCGTGAGCGCCTTTGCCTGTGCGTGATCGCCGACCTGGACAAGGACGGCGTGCTCAAGACGTACGAAATCGTAGAAGGCGTGATGCGCTCGGCCGCTATGCTCACGTACGGCGGCGTCGCGCGCGCGCTGGGCTTCAGCGAAACACCGCCCAAGAGCGCGGCAGCGGAGGCCTTCAAGAAGGATTTGAAGGTGATGGAAGAGCTGACCCGCAAGCTCCGCCGCGCGCGCATGGGCCGCGGCGCGCTGGACATGGACCTGCCCGAGGCGCGCGTGATCGTAGATCCAACGACTGGTGCCCCGACCGACGTGGTCCGCCGTGCCCAGGATCCGGGCGTAAAACGCGCCTATTCGATGATCGAAGAGCTGATGCTGCTGGCCAACGAAGCGGTCGCGCTGTGGCTCGGCAAGGCCCCCGCGGTCTACCGCATCCATGGCCAGCCAGACGAAGCCAAGCTCGATAGGTTGGGTGAAGTAGCCGGTCGCCTCGGCGTCGAGTTCGACCCGGAAGCGATGAAGGAGCCGCTCGGCGTGTCTCGCTTCTTAGCGCGCGCGCAGAAGCACGAGAAAAAGCAAGTGCTCGAGATGCTGCTGCTGCGCTCGCTCAAGCAGGCGGCGTACGACACCACCAATATCGGGCACTTTGGCTTGGCGTCGAAGAACTACGTGCACTTCACGTCGCCCATTCGGCGTTACCCCGACGTGCAGGTGCACCGCGCCGTAAAGGCAATTTTGCGCGGCCAAAAGCCCGACACAAGCGGCCCGGCGCGCGAGGCGTTGCAGCTTTCGGCCACGCTGTCTTCTGCGCGTGAACGCGCGGTGATGGATATCGAGCGCGAAGTCGTCGACCTTTATCGCTGTTTGCTGATGCGCGAGCACATCGGTGAGACGTTCGAAGGCACCGTGAGCGCGCTCGTGGGCAGCGGAGCTTTCATCAGCCTCGACTCGCCGTTCGTCGACGTCCTGGTGCGCTACGAAGCCATGGGCCCCGACCATTACAGCCTGTCGGACGACGAGCTATCGGTCGTTGGCTCGCGCTCCGGCGACACCATCTCGCTCGGTGACAGGCTCGAAGTAACGATCGAAGACGTCGCAATCTTACGCCGCCAAACCTACGGCCGGCGCATCCCGCCCGACGCGTTGATCGAGAAGATGAAAGACGCGCCCGAGCTGCCGCGTCGCACGCAGCGGCTCGAAAGCTCACACAGCGGCCCCGGCGCCAAGCAGCGCCAACCCGGTCGCCCCGGCGCGCCAGGCGGCAATCGCCCCGCGCGTGCTGGCCAGCGCGATGAAGACGCTCGCTCAGGTAGCGCGAAGGCTCGCCCCGAACGCAGCGGCAAACCCAGCGCTAGTCGCTCAGGCGGTGGAGCCGGGCGTCCGACTGGCGCCGGGCGTCCGGCTGGCGCCGCTCGCTCGAGCAGCAGCGGCGGCAGCGGCGGCGCCCGACCCGAAACCGGCGCACGACCGAGCGACCGCCGGCCCGCCGGAGCGCGCCCCGACAGCGGCGGTCGCGCGATGGGTACGGCCCCACGCAGTGACGCCACTGGCCGCGGCAAGCCGAGCACCAAGCGCGGCGGCCGCCGCAAGTAGTCGACGAACCTTAGTCGGCCGGAACCGTGCGTCCCTGCGCCCAGCTGCGCAGCGCCTGGATCGGCTCGCGCATCGTGATCGACAGCGGCACCGTGGTGCGAAGTGCCTCGGCAATGTGCCTATCTTCGACTTCGCCGCCCGTTTGGAAGGCTTGGTAGAGCGCGGAGGCGATCGCTTCCTCCAACTCGGCGCCGCTGAAGCCCTCGGACAGCGCACTCAACGCTTCCAGATCGAAGCGCGCGGGGTCGCGCTTCCGCCGCTGCAAATGCACCGCCAAAATGTCTTTGCGCGCCGTGGCCGTCGGCAAGTCGACGAAAAATATTTCATCGAAGCGGCCCTTGCGCAGCAATTCCGCGGGCAGCTGCGAAACGTCGTTGGCCGTCGCTACCACGAACACCGACTGGCGCTTCTCTTGCAGCCAGGTCAGGAAGGTTCCAAGCAAGCGGCGCGAGGCACCACCATCGTTGTCCGTGACCGCCAGCGCCTTCTCGATTTCGTCGATCCACAGCACCACCGGCGCGAGGCGCTCGGCCATTTCGATGGCCGACTTGAGGTTGCGCTCGGTAGCGCCCACGTACTTGTCGTACAGGCGCGCAGGGTCCAGCCGCAGAAGCGGCAATTGCCAGGCCGCCGCCACCGCTTTGGCCGACAAGCTCTTGCCGCAGCCCTGCACGCCCAGCAGCAGCAGGCCGCGCGGCGGACTGAGCCCGAATTCGACGGCCCGCGCGCTGTCTTTGAAAATCGCCGAGCGTACGGCAAGCCACTGCTTGAGCCGCGTCAGGCCCGCCAGCGCACCCAGCTCGACCTTCGTCGGGTAATACTCGAGCACGCCGCTCTCGCTGACCAAGCGCTGCTTTTCCACGATCACGCGCTCGATAGTGTGCGGACCCAGGCTCTGGTCCGCGACCATGGCCGAGGTCAGAATTCGCCGCACTTCAGTGAGCATCAGGCCGTTGAGGTGGGACAGCAGCTCGGCGACGGCCTGCGCGTCCATCTGCACGTCCACGCGCGAACGCGTGCGCGTATCGGCCAGCAGTGCTCGCACGTATTCGTAGTACTCGTTTTGCGATGGCCCGCTCAGCTTCACCCGGGCCAGCAGCGGCTCCAGCGCCGGCGGGCATTCGATGTCTTTGCCGGTAATGATAATCGCGCCGCGGTGCAGCCGCAGGCGGCGCTCGACAGCGGCGATGCGAGCGACAATCGCCGGGTCCATCAGCTCGTCGCCCACGTGCCGCAAATGGTAGAGCGCCTCTAGGTCGGAGGAGGCGATGTGCTGCAGCGCCGCTTGCAAGGTTTGGGAGCCATACACAGGGCCCGTTTCCCCGCGTCGCATCAAGCCTTGCTGGGGTGCCCAGTCGAAGAGCGGGATGCCAATTTTAGCCGCCAGGTGCTCCAGCAAGACCTCCGCCCGTTCTTCCTCGAGCGTCTCGAGCAGCAATAGCGGGTGGTGAGCGCGCGTCAGCAGGACCAGCTCTTCGAGCTCGGCAACGGGCAGCGGCGGTTTGACCACGATCAAAGCATAGGGTCTAAAGCCAATTGCCGGGCCGAGACTGTCGGACGATGTGCCAGTTGTGCCAACCCAGTGCCTCCCACGACCCGCTTCGTGGCTGTATTCAGGCTGTTTCCGCATTCTGCCTTGGCACAAAAACTGCTACGGGAGGGGCATGAAGGCCGTGCATATCGGGGTAGGGCTCGCGGCAGTCGTCGCCGGTCTCGGACACAGCGGCGCAGCGCTGGCCTGCGGAGCGTCGGCTCCGCCCTACTATGTGGTCGAGCAGCAGGCACCAACCGGAGCTAGCGCTCCAATCAACGTGCCAATCGTGGTGACGCTGCGCATCGACCCGAACGGGCCTGTCGGCGAGAACTTCAGTCCTGCGCTCAGCCTAACGAAGGCGGGCTCCGACGTACTGGTCCAATTGAAACCGCTCGGTGGGCTGTCCACCCTCACCTGGGTCCCGGTGCAGCCGCTCGAACCCGATACCACCTACGAAGCGCACTTCAACCCCGGCTACGAGGGGATCCCCGACACCATTTGGCCATTCACCACGGCCACCAAGGCAGCGCCGACGTTGTCGCTCGACGGCCAACTGCAGGTCAGCCTCGAGTCGGCGGTTGAATCAGTGGCAACTTGCCCCTGCACCCCCGGTTGCGGCAACCAAGGCGATTGCGCGGGCGCCTGCAGCAACCAGCTCGTGAACGTCACCAAAGCGCGAGTGGTATTTCCGCGTGCTTTGTACGGCTTCGCAGAACGTGCCGGCGCGGTGTGGCTCACCGACGACAAGCCGTACGAATTTTTCCCGTTTTCCAAGACCGGACCCAAGCCGTACCAAGGCAACAACGTCTCTACGGTGGCCTACGCTGACCTCGACGACCCGGACGTGACCGAGGTGCTGATCACGCTGCCGGAAGGAGAAGCGCCGTATAAGCCCTGCTTCGCGTTCGATGCGACTGACGCCCGCGGCGATCAAGCGACCGCTCAGCCGCTCTGCCTGGACGAGCTGTTCCCGGCCGGCACCGCCAGCGAGGATCCCACCGTAGTGGACCCCGATGACGGGCATGACGGTCTCGCCCATGACATGAAGCAACCGTCGCGTACCAGCTCGGGCTGCAGCGTTGGCCGTGCGGGCTATAGCGGCGCTTGGCTGGTCAGCTTGGGGCTGCTGGGGCTCATGCGTCGTTGGCGTCCGACTGCGGCGCGCTGAGTCGACCAACGTCTTGGGGAGCCAGCTCGGGAGCTGGCGCGCATTTTGCTTTGCTACCGGCACTTTCAGACTCTTGGAGGTCGCGTGCTGAATCAAAGTTTGCGGTTCCCCTCGCCTCAGCCTGACGACAAGACCACTGCGACCGCTGCGGCGCCCGACTTCCTGGCCCACTTGCAGCAAAGGTTGGGTCTTGACGAGCTAACGGCTGCCGAAAAGCTTCAGCTTTGGCTGGCAGCCTACCAACCGGGGCCAGCTGCGCTTCAGCGTGCCGGCGATGTAGCGCATGAGACAAAAACCCGCGCCGCCTAGCCCGCGTGTGGCGGCGTTGCCGACCACGCTCGAGGTACGAACCACGCCCCACTACAACTACAACCTGCGCGCGCTGGTAGTCGTCCTTTGCCTGGCGGCTGGCTTGGCCCTGCTGCCGTTCTGGGTGCCTTTGGTGGTGGCGGCATGGGCGGCCGTGGTGGCAGCGCCGCTGCATCGCGCAGTCGTCAAACGCATCCACCGTCGCAAGGGTGCTGCCGCGCTCCTCACGGTGTTGCTGGTGGTGGCATTCCTCGTACCGCTGCTCATAGTGACGTTGTCGCTGGGCGGTGCCGCGGTCCAATTGGGCCAGCGCTTGCTTGAAAGTGGCAGCGGCACCGCGGCGCTGCGTTCCTTGGCGACGAATGGCGGGCCCGCTACCCTCGACCTCAAAAGCTTGGACCCGCGTCAAGCGGTGGACCTTTTGCGGCAACACGGAGCCAGCGCGCTGACCGTCGCAAAGACGCTCTTCGGAGCCGTCACGCTGATAGCGGTGGGCTCGGCGGTCTTCGTTGCGGCGTTCTACACGTTCCTTTCCGACGGGGCACGACTGCACGAATGGTTGCTGGTGCACGGCCCGCTGCCGCGCGGTCAGTTTCATCGTCTCTCCAGCGTGTTTTCGGAAGTTGGCCGCGGGCTGCTAGTAGGCGTCGGGCTAACCGCGGCGCTACAGGGTGCGCTCGCCACGGTGGGCTACTTGGTTTTCGGGGTGCCGCAAGCGCTCGTGCTCGGCTTGGTCACGACGTTCGCGTCACTCATTCCGTCGATTGGCTCCGGCCTGGTATGGGCGCCGGTTGCTGCGGGTTTGCTGGTCGCTGGCCGTCCTGGCGCGGCCGCGGGGCTGCTGGCCGTGGGCTGCCTCGTCTCGCTCGTGGACAACGTCGCGCGCCCCTGGCTCGCCCAATTCGGCCACCTGCACATGCATGGCCTGTTGCTGTTCGTCGCCATGCTGGGCGGAATGGCGATTTTCGGCGCCGCTGGCCTGCTGCTCGGGCCGCTGCTCGTCCGCCTGGCGACCGAAGCCTTGGTCATGCTGCGTGAAGCCTCCACGCCGAGCGAGCCCGCGCTGAGCGATAGGGACTGATTCGTCCGCCAACCGCCCAAGCAAGCGTCGCCCCGCCTCCCTGTTCTCTGGCACCGCTCGCGCCGCTCGCCTCAGCGCAGTGCGACGCCGGTGATGCGGTCGACGCCCATGAACGCGCGCAGCGGCTCGGGCACGACAATGCTGCCGTCGGCTTGCTGGTACTGCTCCAAAATGGCCAGCCAAGTGCGCCCGATGGCGAGGCCCGAGCCGTTCAGGGTGTGCAGCAGCCGCGGCTTGGCCTTCGGCTCTGGCCGGTAGCGAATTTTCGCGCGCCGCGCCTGAAAATCCCCAAAAGTTGAGCAGCTCGAGATCTCGCGGAAGGTTTGCTGCGAAGGCAGCCAAACTTCCAAATCGTAGGACTTGGTCGACGAAAAAGTGAGGTCACCCGCGCAATGCTCGACCACCCGGTAGTGTAGGCCCAAACGGCGCAGCACCTCTTCGGCATGGCCCGTCAGTAGCTCCAGCTGCTCGAGCGCGGTCTCGGGCGCGGCAAAGCGCACCAGCTCGACTTTGTCGAACTGATGCTGACGAATCAGGCCGCGCACGTCGCGACCGTGCGAGCCAGCCTCGCTGCGAAAGCACGGCGTGTACGCGCAATACGCGCGCGGCATGTCAGCGCCTTCCAGCACCTCGTCGGCATGCAGGTTGGTGACCGGCACTTCGGCCGTCGGCACCAAGTACAATGCGCTCGGGTCGTTCGGGTCGCTGCGGCGCGTCTTGAACAAGTCGTCTTCGAACTTGGGCAAGTTGCCGGTGCCGACCAGCGCTTCGGCGCGCACCAAAAAAGGCGGATAAACCTCGGTGTAACCGTGCTCGCGCGTGTGCAGATCCAGCATGAACGTGATCAGCGCGCGCTCCAACCGGGCGCCCGCGCCCCACAACACCGAAAAGCGTGCCCCGGAGAGCTTGGCGGCGCGCTCCAAATCCAAAATTCCCAGGTTCGTGCCGAGCTCCCAGTGGGGCTTGGGTTCGAACGCAAACGTGGGCGCTTCGCCCCAAGTACGCACCGTGGGATTATGCTCGTCGCCGTCGGGCACGGAGGGGTGCGGCACGTTGGGGATGCCCAGCAGCCGATCTTGCATCTCGGCTTCGATCGCCGAAAGCTCGCTCTCGAAATCTTTGATGCGTTCGCTGAGCGCCTTGAGCTGCTCGCGGCGCTCGGCCATGGCCGGCTTGTCACCGCTCTTGGCGAGCTGAGCCATGCCGTCGTTGGCAGCGTTGCGCTCGGCCTGCAGCCCTTCGGTCTTGCCGATCAGCTCGCGACGCTTGGCGGAAAGGCTGGAGATGCCATCCAGCAGCAACGCCGCAGCGGGCGAGCGGCGCGTGAGCATGCGACGAACTTCATCCAAATTGTCGGCGACGTAGCGAGCGTCCAGCATTTGGCCCCGGATTTAGCACGCTCAGAAGCCGACGCCGACGCCCACCCCTACTCCGATCCCGATTCCCACGCCGCTGCGTGCGCCCCGATAGTTAGCTACCGCCACCAAGTGCGTGACGAGCGTGCAGGTGCGCTGCACGGCGCCGCCGCAGCCGCGCCAAGTGCCGCCTGCGCTGCGTTCGCCGTCGGTGTCGAAGTACGTCACGTGCCCGTCCGGCATCACAGCCAGCCAGGCTTCCAGCACGCCGGGGGGCGAGGCGTTGGTCACACCAACGCGCCCGAGCGATTGTCGCTCATTGCCGATCAGCTGACCATCAGGCTGCAGTACCGCGTAGGGGTCGTAGTCGTCATTAGCGACGCGCCCCACTCGGTCGAGCACGAACGTCAAGTCACCGTCGACGAACACGCGGCCGTCGCCTCGTAGCTCGACGGGACCACCACTGTCGCGCTCCCAAAGCGCGGGCGCGAACGCCAGCGGCGCACCACCTTCGGTCCAACGCGGCGGCTGCGACGGCGCGCAGCTCGAAAGCCAAAGCACGCTCCAACAAGTGGCCACCGCCTGCACTGCCGAGCCCCAGCTGAAGCGAAAGAAGCGCGCTTGCACGCTCAACCATAGCGCACTGGCTAGCGGAGGCGACGCACCGAACCTCGGGCCGGCACGGTACCAATCTGCTCGTTTTGATGTCCCACTTCCGGACCCAAGGCTCACGCTCGAGCGATCCATGGCATCAACCCGAGAAGTGTTTGAGAAACGCCGAAGCCTCGAGGAATGTCGAGGGTCCCTCGGCGTGCCCTGCCAGGAAGAAAAGGACGTCCCCCATGTCTCGGTCGCGCCTCGCTGTGCTGCTCGGTTCCTCGGTCGCCGCTCTCGGTATCGCAATGGCCGCTTGTAGCGCCACGCCACTTGGCGCCAGTGAGCCAAACCTGGCCAGCGCGCAAAAGAAGTCTGGACCCGGCGGGGAACTGTACGACCGCGAATGCTCGGCCTGTCACGGCAAGCGGGGCGAAGGCATGACGAACGCACCGTCGGTAATCGGCGCCGGTGCCCTCGCCGAATACCCGCGTGACAAGTCGCTGTCGACGAGCCCGGCGATGAGCAACAACGCTCAGCAGCAAGCCGGCGACTCGACCCGTCCCCCGGGCGTGCCGTCGCGTGACCCTTTCCGCACGGCCCAAGACCTCTTCAGCTACGTCAGCACCCAAATGCCCTTGCCCAGGAGCCGCGCTGGCACGCTGAAGCCCGACGAGTACTGGGCCATCACCAACTTCATATTGCTCGCCCACGGCAGCGCGGTGCCCGAGGGCGGTGCGAACGCCTCGAATGCAGGCTCGGTGCGGATCGCACCTAAATAAGCGCAGCGACTGGCTGACGCCTTTTTTGGCCGTGCTCGACCGATGGACCTAGCCTCGCGGCGTGGGCTTTCCATCGCTTGCGTCCGAGTTTCCCAACGACAACGCCGAGATTTCCCGCGGGGCTATCTGGGTCGGCGCCGTGCTGACGGGGCCCGCCACGCTACAACTTGCGCCCTACGAGCCGGTGAAGGCCGCGCCCTTCGTGCTCTTCTTCGACAGCGATGACGATTACGTCGATGGCCCCATCGAGCTTGAATTGGCGAGCGGCTCGCTGAGCGTCGCCGTCCACACGCCGATTCCTCTGGCCGTGGCAGAGCCGGAGCCAGAGCTAGCCGCGGAGCCGCAGCCCCTCGAAGCAGCGCTGGAAGTCAGCCCGGCACCGGCGCCCGCCTTCGCGCATTTCGAGTCCGCGCTCTCGGCCGCCTTGATGGCCCATGGCGCCAGCCGCTCGGCCGCGCTCCTGCCCCGGCTGCTACGGTTGGAATCGCTGCCCGCCGACGGCCTTTCCAAAGAGGTGCGGCTCACCTTGCAGAGCCGCGGCTACCTCGACAGCCACGCGCGCTACTCGCAAAAGTTCCGCGAGCTGTGCGCGGCCTGGTCGGCGGTGCTAAGCGGTTCTTCGCAAGACTTTGCGGCTTGTGGCACCACCACCCTCGACCGCTTCGGCGCCGACTTGCTCGCCGCCCTGCTGGCAGTCCCAGCAACCCGCTCCGACGAGCTGCGACGCGCGCTTCGCAAAGCGGGAATCGCCGCCTTCGGCGTGCTCGAAGCCGCATAAATGATGCTTGGAAAACTGCGGTGTGGCTTGACCCGTCGACTCGATCATGATCTCGTGAAACGCGGTCGGTGATGGATTCTCAGGCGTCGAGAGTGGGCGAGGTGGTCGGCG
>JAYUYU010000022.1:0-3176 GCA_043752365.1 Myxococcales bacterium
CCGGGTCAGCGTTCGAGGTTTGGCCAGCGCCGCGCTTCGGTGCCTTCCTGCGTGACGGTGGCTACAGCGTCGAGGCACTGATCACGGCGAGTGACCTGGGGGCCCCTCTCGAGCTCGTTGCGGGCAGTCAGGTCGGGTTTAGCCTTTCGATCAGCGTCAGCGGCGTCCGGCTCGTGCCCAACGCTGGCGACCCCGTTTGCGAAGGCTTGCGCCTTGGCGACTTTGCCCTCGCCCTGGGCGACGGCGCTTGCGTGAGCCCGCACTGCAACGTGGACGCGTTCTGCTCGCCCACGCTCGAGCCCTGACGCTCCGAGTCGCCCGCGTCCCGCGTCTGCACTCACGCTTTCAACGCGGATAGCAGACCGCGGTATTCGGGCTGCGTGTAGCCTTCGATCCCAACGCCGACCGCTTCGCACACGGCGTTGAGCACGTCTGTGTGCTGAACCTCTTGCTGAATGCTCTGCCCAGTTCGGAAGTACCCCCCGGAATTTCCGGCGAGCAGCCAGGGCACCTTCGAGGTGCCGTGACCCCCACCGGTCTCTTGGCAGTTGGCCACGACGACCAGGGTGTTGTCGAGCATGCGAGTACCGTCGGCTTCCTGGGTCGACTTGAGGCGCTGGAACAGGTTGGCCATCTGCTGGAAGTGCCAGGCGTCGAGCTTGTACTTGCGAGCGTCGCTCGCGTGGGCGATCGAGTGGTGGCTGTTCGAGTCACCAATGCCGCCGCTGTCGCCCACCGGCTTGAGGCCGAGCCAAGTCGGGACGATGTGATTGTTGCCATGATTGCCGAAGGTCACCATGGCGATCCGCGCGGCGTCCGAAGCTAGCGCCGACACCGCGATGTCGAGCTGTGCTTGAAAAGCCTTCTCGGTGCCGTCGTCGGACTTTGGATCGAAGTTTTTCGTCAGCGCCGGCGCGTTGCAGCTACCAACCGGGCCGCTTGCGAGGTTTTTTTCCAGCTCCCTAACGCTCTGCAAGTGAGCTTCACAGCGGGCGCGGTCCTCGGTTCCGAGGTTCTTGCAGAGGCGGGTCAAGTCTCCTGTCACCCGATCGAGCACGCTTTTACGTGCTTGACGCAGCTGTTCAATGGCTGGGTCGGGCTCACCTGAAGCCGTCGGATTGCCGAATAGCGTGTCGAAGGCGTGGAACGGATCGTTGTCTGGGGGCGCCGCGTCTCGCGCGCCGCGCCAACTGAGTTGATAGCCTTCGTGTCGGACGCCCAGATGCAAAGGCGCGCGCTCGTACTTGCCCTGCTTCTTCCACTCCGCGGTGATGTGATGATCGATGGACGGTCCGCCCGCCTCCTCGTGAAAGGGACGGAGGTCCGCGTAGCGCGTGCCGGTCCAAACAGCTGGCGTGGCGCCGTGACCGGCCGCATCCGCGTTGTCCGGATTGGGCGTGTCTTTCAGGTTTTGATACGTGACACCCTTGAGAAAGATCAGATCCGAGCGGTGCGCCTCGAGCGACGCCAGGTACTCTGGCAAGGCTCCTTGCCCCGGCGGCGCCCATTGACCTTCATTGTTGATGCCGTTGCACCAGAACACCAGCAGCACACGTTTGGGCGGGGTCGCCAAACAAGCCGAGCTGCCTAGCTCCACTTGGAAGAGCGGCAAGGCGGCGGCTCCGAGCCCCAACCCCTTCAACACGGAGCGCCGCGAAAACGGCCTCGACTGGCTGCGTGAGTTCATTGCACCACCTCGCCTTCGTTGACGGTTCGATAGAGAAACGATTTGGAGCTGACCAGGGCGAGCAGCAGCTGCTGCACTTTCTGTCCGCTACCCTCGAACGCCTCGTGCACGCTGGCTGGTGTGCCGGCGTCCGCGTCAACCAGGCGTCGGCCCAGCGTGTAGCGCAGCCATTGGTCCGAAAAGCAGCGTGAAAAATCCTCGGACCCGGCGACTTGCTCTAGCAGCTCGACTGCGTTCGCAAACTCCACTTGCTGACCGGAGGGAAGCTCGAGGGCACCCGAAGCATCCACCATACGACTGCCTTCCTGCGTCCTGTAACGACCCAGCGCGTCGTAGTTTTCGAACGCGAAGCCCAGCGGATCGAGCACTCGGTGACAGCCGATGCACCCGCCCTTTGCGTGCATGCTGAATCGTTCACGGGTCGTGACGTTGGGTGCCGCAGGCTCCGGCGTGGGCACGTTGGCGGGGATGGCCGCCATCGCGCCGCACAGCATGCGAGTCCACAGCGTATTGCCCATGCGCGGCGGCAAGGTTCCGCCGTCCGATGAAAGGGCCGCCAAGAAGAGCGGCTGCGTGAAAAGTCCGGAGCGCGCTCTAGCCGGCAGGTCAGCGCGAACTAGCGCGCCGCCGGCCCCCCCCGTCACCCCGTAAAGCGTCGCCACGCGTCCGTCGACCAGCGACCAGCGAGCCGTCGCCAAATCCGTGAGGCTGCCATTGTCCGTCAATATCACCTGGTCCAGGAACGCGCGTGTCTCAGCGACCATGGAGGCCTTGAGCGCGTCGTCGAACTCAGGGAAGAGTTGGGCACTTTTGGTGATTTGAGCGACCGCCGCGGGGGCCGGCTTCAGAAAGAGCCACTGGGCGTAGAAATCCCACAGGGTCTCCGAGGTGCGCCGGGTATCTGCGAGCAGGCGGCGCGCCTGTCCGACCACCGCGTCGAGCTTCACGAGCTCGCCCGCGTCCGCGGCGCGGGTCAGCTCCGCGTCCGGCAGCGTGCCCCAAAGGCTGAACGAAAGCCGCGCCGCCACCTCATGGTTGGTGAGTGCGACCTGCCCAGCTTGCGCCTTGGCCGGCTTGGCCCCTAGCTCCCACTGGTAGAGGAAAAAGGGCGATTGGAGCACGGAGTGCACGACTAGCCCGATGGCCTTGTCGTAGTCGTAGCCGAGCGCCCGCCCTGCTCGATACACCTCCGCGAGTTCGTCCACTTCGGTCGTTTCCAGCGTGCGCCGATACGCCTTGCGAGCGAAGGACTGAATGAACGCCTTGGCGCAAGCGGTTTGATCTGCGCCGGGGCCGCAGCTCGACAGCTCGGCGATTCGCAACCCAGCTTGCTTCTGAAAGGCCTCTGCCGCTTCCATGTAGACGCGCGCATCGAGCGTCGACACCGCCGGCAGCACGCCGATGAACCCGGACTCGCCGATACCCTCGGGCGTGAAGCGCTGGACCGGTTCCGGCAACGTCGTGGTGCCCAGCAAGTCTTTCACCGAGC
>JAYUYU010000023.1:0-8071 GCA_043752365.1 Myxococcales bacterium
CGGCCGACTTCTTGCGCAGCCAGTCCCAAGCGATAGAGTTCTTGTCCTATGACGAGCGTTTGCTCGCGGCAGCGCGCCGCATGGGTTTCGTGGTCTCGACTTACTGACGCGACGACGAAAGTCGCCGTCCGGTCACCTTGAAACCCACCGCGCATCGCATGGGCCCGGCCTGCGTTGATCCTGGGCCGGCCTCGTGCGAGCTCACCCGCTGCTTTGGTTTGGTCATGTACCAAACCGGTAGGCGGTCCGGCAGCGGTGCAACCCGCGAATCGGCCTGACGGCCGCATGGGGACCCTGGGGTCGGGTTCCGCGCGCATCAGTACATGCTACTAGCCACCAACTGTCATGGGCGAGAGCCGTTCCGAAACCACGGCGAGCGAGGAGTCGGTCGCCGATACCACGACTGCGCGCCTGGGCCTGGAATGGGTTTGGCCCACAGCGCGGCTCACGCGACTGCAAGGCGCGCAGCTCAGCATCGGCCGCGACGAGGCGGCCTCGATTCGAGTCGACGCCTCCGGCGTGTCGCGCCAGCACGCGCAGCTATACCGCCAAGGCCCGATTTACGTTTTGCGCGACCTCGGCAGCACCAATGGCACCTGGCTGGGTGGACGTCGCATCGAGCACGCGCCAGTTGGTCCAGGCAGCGTGCTGCGCGTGGGAGATTGCGTCGGCGTCTTCGTCGAGAGCCCCGAAGACGCCGCGGAGTTCGGCGAGCTAGCGCCGGGGCTCTTCGGCGGGCCGACCATGGCAGAGTTGCTCGCGCCATTGCGGCGCGCAGCGCTATCGAATTTGCCGGTGCTTTTGATCGGCCAAACCGGCACCGGCAAGGAGCGCTTGGCGCGGGCCGCTCACCATTTCAGCGGCCGGAGCGGTCCGTTCCTAGCCTTGAATTGCGCAGCCATGCCCGAGCAATTGGCCGAGGCGGAGCTGTTCGGCTACCGACGCGGAGCGTTCACTGGGGCGGAGCGAGCGAGCCCTGGCTACTTCCGCTCAGCGCACGGCGGCACGCTATTTCTCGATGAAATGCCGGAGTTGTCACCCGCTCTGCAGGCCAAGTTGCTGCGCGTGCTCGAGGACGGACAAGTCATGGGCTTGGGCGAAAGCACCGGCGTCGTGGTCGACGTGCGCATCGTTAGCGCCAGCCAGAAGCCGCTGCGCGAGCTAGTCGCACAGCACAAGCTCCGACAAGACCTAGCGGCGAGGCTCAATGGCTTGGAGCTGCGAATCCCAGCCCTGGCGGCTCGCCGCGCCGACGTGCCCCGGTTGTTCATGCAATTTCTGAAGCAGCAATCCGGTGGCCGCCCGCCCGCCGTCGAGGCTCGCCTGATCGAAGCCCTGTGTCTCCACGCTTGGCCGGAGAACGTGCGTGAGCTCGAGCTCTTGACCCGGCGGCTGCTTGCCGTTCACGGGCACGAGCCCTCGCTGCGCCGCCAGCACTTGCCGCCCGAGCTCGCCGGCTTGAGCGACGACGCGAACAAGACCGGGCGCCCCTCAGCGCCACCGCGCGAGCGTCGCGATCACGATCTGGCTCTCTTGCACCTGGAGCTCGCCAAAAATGGGGGCAACGTGAAAGCCGCCGCCGAGGCCCTGGGCATTTCGCGACAGCGCGTCTACCGGCTGCTGGACAGCGTGCCGCCAGCCGACGGCGACGAAGAGCGCGGAGAAAAAAGCGATGGCGCCCGCCACTGACGACGCAACGTCGCAAGACGGCGATGCCTCCGGCACGCGCAGCGTGCTCGAAATGCATGTGGGCCAACTCGTTGCCGGTACCTACCGCATCGTTTCGCACATCGGCTCTGGTGGCAGCGGCCACGTCTTCGCGGCCGAGCACGTCCGGCTCGGCAAGCTGTTTGCGCTGAAGCTTCTGCGCAACGATCGGGATAGCGGTCGCCGCGCAGCGCAACGCTTTCGTCGTGAAGCCAAAGCTATCGCACGCCTGTCCAGTGAGCACGTGGTGAGCGTCGTCGACTGCGGCGAGCTGGAGGACCACACGCCATACCTGGTGATGGAGCTGCTGGCCGGGGAAGATCTGCGAAGCCTGCTCAACCGCGAAGGACCGCTGCCGATGCGCAGGGCAGTCCAAATCGCTATCGAAGCGTGCCGGGGCTTGGCGGCGGTTCACGAAGCGGGCCTCGTTCACCGCGATTTGAAGCCTGAAAACCTGTTCATTGCCCGGCGCAGCGGGGGCGAGGACTGGTGCAAGGTGCTCGACTTCGGTGTCGCCAAAATGGACGCCAGCCTGTCCACGACTCGGGGAGCGATCATCGGCACGGTGCGCTACATGGCGCCCGAGCAGCTCTCCGACGCGGAGTCGGTCGGACCGGCCACCGACGTTTACGCGTTGGGGGCGGTGCTGTTCGAGTGCCTGACGGGTAGCCCGCTGGTCGACGGCAGCGCGGTGCAAGAGGTCATGTACTGCATCATGAATGTCGAGCCCCGGCCGCTGCGCGACCTTGTGCCCACGCTGCCAGGCGCCGTGGCCGACATCGTCGAGCGTTGCGTCGCCAAGCCCGTGGACGAAAGGCCGGCGAGCGCGGCCGAGCTTGCCAGACTCTTGAGCGCCGCCGTAGCGGCCCCGCGCCTGCTGCAGCCCTCCCTCGAGACGCGCCGCGAAGACGAGCTTCCCAAGCCGCGCGTCAAAGGCCCCGCGGGCAAGCGGGCCTACCTAGTGGTAGCTGGCGTCCTCACAGCCGCCCTGGGCGCTGCCTGGGGCGGGTCGCTGCGCACGACTGCTAGCATTCCAAGCGCCCAAGGCAGGGCCCCGCCCCGGCAGTTCACCGCGCCCACGCCCGCCGCGCCCGCCACCGCGCAGCCAGCGGCGCCAGGCCAACCAACCGCCGCCGCGGTAGCCCCACCAGCACCGGTCGGCACCTTCAGCGCTGCGTTGCGGTCCACCAGGAAGCCGGGCTCGCCCGCTGCCGAAGGCCCAGCGCGCCCCAAGCCCGAGCTGGCATCCCCGCGCTCGCCAAGCGAGCCGAGGGGCCCGGCGGGGCGCTTCGATAGTACCAACCCCTACGCTGAGTGAACATGCAGCGAGCCCACGCCTTCTCGTTGGTGATGCTCTGCTCGAGCCTGGCGCAGGCCCAGACTCCCTCAACAGCGGTCGGTGGGAGCGCTCGCGCGCACTTCACCCACGGACTGGCGCACGCCGAACAGGGTCAGCTCGAGACCGCCCTACAAGAGTTCGAGGCCGCCTACGCGCTCCAGCCCCACTACTCCGTGCTCTACAACATTGGGCAAGCCGAAGCCGCGCTCGGGCGACCCGCGAACGCTGTTCGAGCGTTCGAGCGCTACCTGCTCGAAGGCGCGAACCGCTTGAGCGAGCAACGGCGTGACGAGGTGCGCGCGCTTCTTGCCACCAATCGCGCCAGGCTGGGGGAGTTGCGGGTGGTCGTGCACGACGCGACGACGCGAGTATGGCTCGATGGCGTCGAGCTCAACCACGGACTCTTGACGAAGCCGCTCTCGGTCGCGATCGGCAAGCATTCACTGCTTTTTAGCAATGGCGGCGGCGCTCCCCGAGCTCGCCAGGTAACGGTCGACCCGACTGGCACGACCGAAGTTCGGCTGGAGCCGACTCCACCCGCCGCGCCAACTAGCGCCGCCACGCTGTTGAGGGTCACCTGTGAGCTACCGGGCTTCGAGGTCTACGTCGACGCTACCAAAGCAGGTGTCACACCGCTGCTCGAGCCACTGGTGGTGCCAGCCGGACCCAAGGCGGTGCGCTTGTCGCGGCCCGGTTACCTGCAAACTACGCGTCGGGTGTTCACCACGGTGACGGGTCCAGTCGTGGTCTCGTGTGAACCGCGCCCGGAGCCGATTCTGGACCCCAGCGTGCGCGCGACGCTGGTGGTGCACGCAACGCCGTCCGACGCCGAGGTCTTCGTCGACGGGCAGCGTTTCCTCGGCGCGGCGCTGCCGTTCGGCGCCCACAAAGTGCGCGTGCAACGCGACGGCTTCGTCCCTTCGCAGAAGTACATCTCGCTTCCGGTTCAGCAGGTGACCAACTACGCGGTCCAGCTGCGCGCGACGGAAGCGCACCGGCTCCGCGAAAAGGCGGAAGCGTCCCGCCGCAACGCGCTTGGCTTCGCCAGCGCGGGCGCAGGCTTGGCCTTCGCGTTGGGCGGCCTGAGCGTGTTCGTTTGGAACAACGGACGCTACCGGGACTGGCGGGACCATCGCGCCAGCGAGAGCCAGGGCTCCCAGTTGCAGACGGTCGCGTCGCTGCAGCGCGCGGACGACGTGGCGTTCGGCTGCCTGGCGCTCGGCACAGGCTTGCTAGCAACCGGCGGATGGCTGCTGCTCACCCAACCAGCGCGGCCAGATTGAAATTGGCCGGCCACGCTGGTCGGTTTTTTGCCGCCCCGCCCCTAGACGGCTTTGGCCGGCCCTGTTAGGCCCCAACCATGAAGGGTACCGGACGGGGCAGCGTAACTAGCGCGCCACTCGCGCTCGCCCTGTTGGTTGCCGCTGTTCGCCTCGCGGGTTGCCGCGACTACGGCAGCGAGGCCACGCAGGGCGGCGCAGGTAACGCCGAACAGGGCGGCGCAGGCAATCCCGCCCAGGGCGGCGCAGGCAACGCCGAGCAAGGCGGCGCAGGCAATCCCGCGCACGGCGGCAGCCCAACCGATTCGAGCGCTGGTGCGAGCCTGGGTGGGGAAGCCGGAGCAGCTGGCGAAAAGGGCGACGCCAAGCCGCCGCTCAGCGTCGGCGGAGCCGGCGGTGGCGGCGCAGCTGGGCAAGGTGAGCTGACGGACGAACTGCGTACGCCCGCAGATTTCGAGGGCCTCGTGCTTTGGCTGCGGGCGTCCTCCTGCTTGGCCGATGGCGAATCGCGAGTCGGCAACTGTCCGGACGCCTCGGGCAAGGGCAACGATGCCAATCAGCTCGACGCCGCTTTGCGGCCCCTGCTCGTCCCTGACGCGCTCAACGCTCGGGCCGTGTTGCATTTCGACGGTGGCGACGCCGAGCCCACGAAATTTGCGGCTTCGTCGCTGCGGGTCGAGGATTCCTCCTCCCTTCAGCTCGGAATCGACGATTTTAGCATCGTCATCGTGGCACGCTGGAACAACGACGCCGCTGCCTCGTACACGATCGAAGGCAACGTGGCCGTCGTCCACTATGGCGGCTACGGCGGCATCTTCCAAAAAGTCCAGACGGCCTCGCCCTATCGAGGCATTTCGCTGTTCGCCAATTACCCGCTGGGCAACGTCGGTGTCCCGTCGCTCAGGCGTTTCGTAGCCCAGCTCGAGTTCGCAACTTCGCTGACGCTGAGCTACTCGGCCAACCTCAACGACAACGTGTACCGCGTCTACGGCGCTCGGCGCTACGATCACGACAAGCTCGAGGTGACCATCAACGGCAATCCCGAAGGTTTGTCGCAGGTCACCAAGGACATCGATGCTAGCGCGTCCTTTCAACCCATCTTCCTTGGCGGCGCCACCGGTCAGCCCTTCCGTGGGGACATCGCCGAGGTCGTCATGTTGCGCGGCGCCGTCGCTTTCGAACAGCTGCGAGGTCTCGAACTAGGGTTGATGGCCAAGTACGACCTGTAGCGCCCGGGCGATTCCTCACAAAAGCCCAACACCCCAAGCGGGCCTTGCGACTCGCTTGGGGTGTCGTCTTCCAGTCAGGGCCTGCGCCCGACGGAGCCTATTGGCAGAGAAAGCCGTTGACACCGCGCGCGCACAGCTCGGGGGCCGCGTCGCTGTCGACGTTTCCGAACATCAGGGTCTTGTAGTAGCTGGGGTCCGTCCAGCCGTTCGCGTCACTCACGCCGAGGTTGAAAAGGTGCGCTTGCTCGAAGCCGTTGCCATTCGAGTAGGCGCAGTACAGGCCTGTCGTGCCGCGGCCGCACACGTCGGCTTTACCGTCGCTGTCCAGGTCTTGGTAGGTGATGGTCGTGTAGTGGTCCGCGGTGGTCCAGCCGTCGCCGTCCCCGAAGTTGTCGCTCCAAAGGCGCACGTTGGTGAAGGACGTGCCGTTGGAGATACCGCAAAACAGGCCACCCGCGCCACGACCGCACACGTCGGCCTTGCCGTCATTGTTGAGATCGGGGAACGCCAGGGTGCTGTAGTACTTGGCGTCGGTCCAACCCGCAGCGTCGCTGAACTCGGATGCCCACAGGGTGGCGTTGCCGAAGCCCGAGCCGGTCGAGACCGCGCAGTAGACACCAGAGCCGCCGCGCCCGCAAACGTCGCTGCCGCCAGTTCCGTTGACGTTCGGGTACTTGATGGTCTTGTAGTACTGAGGCGCGCCCCAGCCATTCGCGTCGCTGAACGCCGCGCTCCAGGTCGAGGGCCCGCCGAACGCGGTGCCGGAGGAAACGCTGCACACGATGCCGCTATCGCCGCGACCGCAGACGTCGGCTTTGGTGTCGCCGCTCACCTCGGGAAATTCGAGGGTGGCGTAGTACTTCTCTTGGTTCCAACCGTTGGCGTCGCTGTACGCAGCCGCCCAGTTGCTGGCGGCGCCGAAAGCGGAGCCGGTAGAGACGCCGCAGAACACGCCCGTTGTGCCGCGACCACACACGTCCTTGCCACCAGCGCCGCTCACGTTCGGAAAGCGAATCGTGCTGTAGTATTGGACGGCATTCCAACCGTTGGCGTCGCTGAACGAGTTGTCCCACGTCGAAGGCGTCCCGAAAGCGCTACCCGTCGACACGCCGCACTTGATGCCGCTGGCGCCGCGACCACACACATCTGCCCTGCCGTCGTTGCTAACGTCAGCCAGACGAATGGTCGAGTAGTACTTTGCTTCGTTCCAGCCACTCGCGTCCGCAAAGCTGGCGCTCCAGACCGAGAGCGGGTTTGCGATCAAGTGTGCACGCTTTCCGGTCAAGAGCCACGAGCGCATAGTGGCGATCTGCCCTGCCGAAAACACGAGCGGGAGGTTAGGACAACCAAAGTAGCCCATCGGATTGTTGCGCACTGGCGCAAAGTCGAAGTTGACCACGGTACCGTTCGCTCGGCGCACCGCGAGCGGCAGCGTGAAGTTGGCATTGCAAGCCGACGGAACCTGGGCCGTCGTAATTTCATGCACGCTCAAGCCGGTGTCGGGCAGCCTGTCCCCGTCGAAGATGAGGTCGCGCATGGCGGCCCCAGTGGCCGCGCCCGATGGGCAATGCGCTGGTATGGCTTTGCCATCCAGGAGCGGGCGGATGCAGCTCTCGGCGCTGTGGAAACCATTTTGGATCTGTGTCGCGGTCAGGTCCCGGTCCTGGGGCACGAAGTTATGGCCAAAAATGTGACTCAGCCCCAGGTAATGACCCAGCTCATGAGCCAGGTTGTCACCGTCACCAATCATGACTCGGTTGGACGTGAAGCTCGCCTCACCACCCATTCTGCTCTTGCAGTAGAAAACCGCCACCTTGCCGCGGATCGTTTCACCGTGCGCATCGAGGGTGGCGCTCTCGCAGTTGGCCAGACCGGGATTTGGAAAAAGGTCTTTCGACTCGTCGAAGTCGAATTGAATATTGGCAGGTGCAAAAATGGTGTTCGCGTTCTTGACGAACGCGGTCATCGAGCCGGCAACGTAACCAGCCTCTACCTTGAAGAGTTGCAGTCGCACCCGACGCATCACCACGACCTCCTCTTGGCTCGTGCCCAGATTCTCTTGCTCGTCGAAGCCGCCTGCATCGCCGCAAGCAACCGCAAACAGCGAGGCCGCGAGGCCCAAGCAAGAGAGCTGACCCAAACGACGCACTGAATTGATTCGTGATGACATGTTGTATCGTTCTCCGGCGCGTTGACCGCGCTGTTTCGGTGACCCCACTCGGTCACCTGAACACCGCTTGAGCAACGGACGTGCCACGGGCTTTGCGGCCCACTTTTGGGCATTTTGCGTGACCGAACACGAGCTCCGGACACTCCCGAGCTGACGCGGTCATGTCCCGGACACAGCGCATGAATCGGGCCCAGCTCGGCCAGCGCGACCGCCGCCCATCGCCTCGCCCAGCGGGTATTCGTGCGGCAAAACGCCCGACTGTACATCCCACGGCATCGGGTCTAACAATTCGCGCATGTCGAAGATGTTCGCTTTTTGTCTTGGTGCGGCTGCGCTCAGCATGGGT
>JAYUYU010000024.1:0-8052 GCA_043752365.1 Myxococcales bacterium
AAGGACGTCACGCTCGAAGCTGGCACGGCTTGGCGCGCCGTTTCCAACTCGTCGGGCGGCGCGGTGCTGGTCCATCAGGACACGGTCGCCGATGAAATCGAAATCACCGAGCCGAGCGCGTCAGGCAGCGCCTACGGTGGCGGCGGCGACGGCGTCGGTTGCGGCGGTATCGTCAAAAACGTCGTCAGCACGGTGGCTCCCGATGGCAGCGTGGTCAGGACGCAGTTCAACGGCGCACCGCTACCGGTCGACGTCGCCGTCTCGCCCACTTGGGTAGCGGTGGCGCACGCAGGTCCGATGGACTTCGCGGCGCCGCGGCCGAGCTTGGTCTTCCCCTCGGATGGCAACGGGCCCGTCACCGGCGGCTCGTTTGGTTTTGCCCCTGGCGGGTCGGTGACCATCCTGTCCGTCGCGAACATGAACGCCGACAACCCGTGCACCTTTTCGGAGGGCGGCGGCTTCTCGGACCCGGTGACCGCGGTAGCGTTTGCCCCCGACGGGCGGCTGCTGGCTCAAACGCGCGAGCCGGCGCAACTGCTGGTGCTGCAAGAGTTGCCGTTTGGCGTGCCCGCCGTGGTTTCGCTACCGGGCGAGTCGCGCGCCGACACGGGCCACGATCTCTTTCATCGTGACGCTGGCGGCGGCATCGCCTGCGCATCGTGTCACCCCGAGGGCGGCGAAGACGGCCGAACTTGGCGTTTCACCGACACGGGCGATCGGCGCACGCAGCCTTTGAACGTCGGCTTGCGCGACACCGCGCCGTTTCATTGGAACGGCGACCTGCCGAACGTCGGCGAGCTGATGACGGAGGTCTTCGTTGGCCGCATGGGCGGCGTCCGCGAGAGCAAGCCGCGCGTTAGCGCCTTGTCCGAGTGGCTGTTCGCGCTCAAAGCCCCCGCAGCCATTCGTGATTCTGGCGACGAGGCCGCGCTGCGCGGGCAGGCGCTGTTCGGCTCAGCTGAGGTCGGCTGCACCAGCTGCCACTCCGGCGCCAAGCTGACGAACAACACGACCGTCGCCATCGACAGCGCGGCCAAAAAGCTCCAGGTGCCGTCCTTGGTTGCTGTCGGTTACCGGGCTCCGTTCATGCACGACGGCTGCGCCGCCACCCTGGCCGATCGCTTCGACCCCGCTTGTGGCGGCAACGCCCACGGCAACACGGCCAACCTGACCGATGCGCAGCGCACCGATTTGGTTGCGTACATGGAATCGCTTTAGTCGCGGCAGCGCTGCTTGGTCCTACGGCTCGGTCAGGGCACGCCTCCGGGCGTGCCTTTGACAGAGCAGCGGCACGCGCGTAGAACCAACCCTTGAAAAGCGTCGAGAAGGGCCAGGCCCTCGCGTATACGGCGCCCGTGCTCCAGTGACTCAGTCCTTCCGCGGGTTGCTCGGCGCGGATGATCCGGCGCCTTTCCGGGTGCTTCAGGGTAGCGCTGACTCGCCCTACATCGTCATCTGCGATCACGCAGGGCGCAACGTGCCGCGCGTACTGGGTACCTTGGGCCTCTCCGAGGCCGACTTGGATCGGCACATCGCTTGGGACATCGGGGCGGCGGCGTTGGCACGGCAGCTTGGCGTCGAGCTAGGGGCTTGGGTGATTCTGCAGGAGTACTCGCGGCTCGTAATCGACTGCAATCGCGCGCTAGGCAGCCGAGACTCCATCGTCGAAAAGAGCGAAGACACGGTCGTGCCGGGCAACCTGGCGATCTCGCCCGAGCAGGCGGAGGCTCGGGCTCACTGCATCTTTGGCCCGTACCACGCCCGCATCAGTCGCGAGCTGACCGAGCGTGAGGCGCGCGGGCAAGCGTCGGTGGTGATCTTCCTGCACACCTTTACGCCCGTGTTTCGTGGCGTTTCGCGCCCCTGGCACGCCGGCGTTTTGCGCCACAAGGATGGCCGCTTGGCGCTGCCGCTGTTGCGCGCCTTGCGGGCCGAGCAACGCTTGCTGGTCGGAGACAACGAGCCCTACTCGGCGAGCGAGCAGACCGACTACGGCTTGATCGAGCATGGCGAGCGCCGGGGCCTGCCGCACGTCGAGCTGGAAATCCGGCAAGATTTGCTGGCCGACGCCCAGGGCCAGGCGGAGTGGGCGAGCCGCCTGGCGCGGGTCCTGCGCGAAGTCCCGACTTCCTCGAACTGACCGGGCGGCTGACAAATGAGACCAATGGTCTCCTCGAACTGAGCTGGCGGGGGAGGGAAGAAGCTGCGATTCTGCGTGAGGAACGCATGAAGGTGCTGCTGATCAACCCGAACCGCGAGCAGGTACCTTGGCCCGCGGTGCCGGTGGGGCTGTGTACTGTCGCGACCGCCACCGCGCGCGCGGGGCACGACGTCGCCGTGCTCGACCTGGCGTTCTCGAAGCATCCCGGCAAAGACACGTTGGCGGGTGTGCGCAGGGAACAGCCGGACGTCGTCGGAATCACCATCCGCAACATCGACAATTGTAACTTCGAGCTACCGCATTTCTACCTGCCGGAGATTCGCGACGAGGTCGTGAAGAGCGTGCGCGAAGCGGCACCCAACGCCAAGCTGGTGATCGGCGGCGCCGCCGTGAACGTCTCTCCGCGTGACGTGCTCGGCTACCTCGAGGCAGATTTGGCCGTCGTCGGCGAGGGTGAGGATGCGTTTCCTGGAGTGCTGTCGGCGTTTCAAAGTGGCGCGCGCGTGGAGCGGCTGCCGGGTGCGCTGCCGCGAGGCGGTGGTAGTACGTCCCCGTTACCGGTGCTCGACACCGGGCGCTGCCTGATGGGCGAGCCGCTCGGTGGCCGCGCGGTCGTTCACGACCTGAAAACCTCCGTGCGCAGCGAAGCTTTTCGCTGGTTGGATTTGGCGCGCTACGCGCGTGCGGGCTCGCCCTACTCGGTGCAAACCAAGCGCGGCTGCGCGCTGAAATGCTCGTACTGCGTGTACAACAACATCGAAGGTCACGCCTACCGGCTGCGCGAGGTACGCGAGGTCGTCGACGAGCTCGAGGAGGCCGTCTTGGGACACGGCGTAAAATCCGTCGACTTCGTCGATTCGACCTTCAACCTACCGCTTTCGCACGCCCGCTCGCTGTGCGAGGCGCTGGCCGAGCGCAAGTTGCCCGCGCAGTACTCGACCATGGGCCTCAACCCTGCCGCCGTAACGCCAGAGCTGGTCGGTATGCTCAAGGCTGCCGGTTTCAAGAACGTGATGTGCACACCCGAGAGCGCGTCGGAGACGACGCTGCGCACCTTGCACAAGGGGTTCCAGAAACACGCGGTGGTGCGCGCGGCCAAGGCGCTACGCGAAGCCGGCATGCCGACCTACTGGTTCTTCATGCTCGGCGCACCGGAAGAAACGATGGACACGGTGCGCGAAACGCTCGCATTCTGCGCAGAGCACATTCCGCCCACCGACATGGTGTTGTTCTCGACGGGCATCCGCGTCTATGCGGGCACGCCGCTCGAGCGCACCTGCAAAGACATGGGCTGGTTCGCCGAGGACGACCCGTTGTTCGAGCCGTCCTGGTTCTTGTCGCCCAAGCTCGATTTGAACGAGCTGTACGGCACGTTAATCAAGGCGGCACAGCTGCATCCCAATTGGATGACCAACGCCGAGACTGTCATGAGCCCCGCCATGGCTTCGACCATGAAGCAGGCCTTCCGCATGCTGGGCTGGAAGGGCCCGTTTTGGACGCATTTGCCGCGGCTGTTCTCGTTGGTCGGCAAGCTGGGCATCCGAAAAAAGGGCCTCGAGATGCACGCCGAAACGGTGCGACGCATCACGGACGTCGCACATCACAACTAGCCTCCGCGGCTAGCCAAGGCCGTGCCCGTTGTTCGCCATCGCGGCTCGGACTATCGTCTCCGCCATGAAGAGCTGCGCAGCAGTCGGCGTCGGTTTTCACCTATTGGTCGGAGGCTGGCTGGTCGCGACGTCGCTCGCGGCCTGCGGCGAAGCCGCGCCGGAGCCCAAGACCGCCGACGCGGCGCCAGAGGCACCCGCCGCGCCCACTGCCTCGGCAGCACCAGGGTTGCCCGCTGCTGACGCCGCGCCGCCCGCTGACGACTCCAAGCCGGAGGCCGACCCCAAGCCCGCCGCGGCGCCCACGAAAGACCCGAACGCCATGCGTGAGGTGAAGTACGTCGTCACCCCCGAGGGGTTGAAGGTAGAGGTCGCCGGTGTGCGCTTCGTGGCTTCGGCCGAAGCCAAGCAAATCGGGCAGGGCTGGGGCGCCAAGGTCAGCGTCAAGGCCGAGGTGCTGGACAGCAAAGAGCACGTGCTGTCGAACCCGAAGAACGGTCCCATCGCCTTCGCCGCTGCCGTCTTCAAAAAGGGCAGCACCGAGGCCGAGCGCATTCCTGACGCGCGCGATGGTGAGGGCGAGGTCAAGCTCCGCGCTGGCTCGCCCAGCACGTTCACTCGCGAATTTCCGGGCAAAGGCGGCCGGGTGCTCGGCGCGGGCGAGACGCTCGACCTGGAAGTGGCCCTGTGGGGCCTGGGCGAAAGCGCCGAGGACCGTCGCCCCGTGAAGCAGTTTTTTCACGTCAAAATGAAGGTCGACAGGGGCAAGCCGAAAGCCATCGTCGAGCCGCCGGCCTCGGCCGCAAAGTGACGCCGGCGCTCAGCGACCCTTGAAGACCGGGCGGCGCTTCTCGGAAAAGGCGGCCAACGCTTCGACGCGGTCTTCACTGTTCAGGCATTGTTCGTAGGCGGCGCGCTCGAGCGCCAACCCGTCTCGCAGCTCGCGCGTCGCCGCACCCCGCATGGCGCCCAGTGCGGCGCGAATCGCCAACGGAGCGCCGTTCAAAATCGGCTCCGCCCAGTTCATCACCTCCAGCACGAAGTCGTCGCTCCGCGGCAGAACCTGGTTCACCAAGCCCAAAATCAGGGCTTCTGGCGCGCTCAGGCGCGCAGCGCGCAGAATCAGCTCCTTGGCACGCGCTTCGCCCAACAGTCGCGGCAAGCGCTGGGTGCCGCCCGCACCCGGAATCACCCCCAAACTCGTCTCGGGCAAGCCGAGCACGGCGTGGTGTGCGGCAATGCGCAAATCGCAAAGCAGTGCCAGCTCCAGCCCTCCGCCCAGCGCAGCGCCGTTGATGGCCGCGATGGTCGGCACCGGGCACGTCTCGAGCCAACCTAGCTCGGACTCGTAGGCCAGCAACAGCGCGCGCACCTCTTCTGCGCTCATGCTGGAGCGCTCTTTCAAGTCTGCACCAGCGCAAAAGGCCTTGTCGCCCGCGCCCGTGACGATGACCAGCCGCACGTCGGCCAGTGCTGCAACTTCACGGCCAATTTCGCCGAAGCGCGCTACCAGCGCCCGCGACAAGGCATTCATACGCTCAGGGCGATCGAGCGTGACCAGCGCGATGCTGCCGCGTCGTTCGAGACGGACGCCTGCGTTGTCGCTCACCTCTTCCTCTTGGGTGGCGCCTTCTTGGGCAGTTTTTTGGACTTTTTGGCGGCTACCGGCTGGGTGGCGACCTTCTTGGCGGACGATGCCGGCTTGGCGACGGGCGTCTTCTTGACGGCGGCGGCGGCGGTCTTGGGGGCGGCTAAGGGTTTGGCTTCCGGAGTTGGCTTCGCCCTTTCGGTCTTCCTACCTTCGAGCTTGGCGAGACGATTCTTGAGCTCGGAGAGCTCGTCTTTGACGCTCTCCAGCTCGTCGCTCAGGCGCTTCTTTTCCTGCGTTGGGGTGTCGGCCATGTCACGCAGGGCCTCGCGCAGTCGGCGAGACACGCGGCCGTCCAGTTCGCGGTCGAGCGCGCGGCGCATGGCGCCACGGCTCTTGACGTCACCCAAGGTCGTGAGCGCCGACACGACATCGATTTTGAAATGCGGGTCCTTGTCGTCGAGTAAGTCTTCTAGCTGCTCGCGCGTCTTTCTGCCGTCGCCCAGGCTGGCCAGGGCGTGCACGGCGGCGCGACGACCGCGCGTTGGAATGCCGTAGCGCGTGCGCTTCGCCACGATTTCCAGCGCAGCCTCGTCGCGCAGCGCGGCCATGCCGTCCAGCGCGCCGGCGCGGATCACGTCCGCCCAGGAAGGCTGGTCGACCATGGACTTGAGCGTTTCGAGCGCGCCCGGCTGCCGCGTGCGGCCGAGGGAGCGGGCCGCGTCGGCGCTGACCAAGTAGCTCGGCTCTCGAACGAGCAACTCTTGTAGTGCTTTGGCGGCCGCCGGCTTCTTGAAGGCGCCGAGCGCGCCGACCACCGCGCGTCGCACTTTGGGGTGCGAGGTGTCGCGCGCCGCCAACAGCGCTTCCAACGCGTCGTCCGAGCGAAGCTTGCCCAGCGCGCGAGCGGCCTCGAGGCGCACCATCCAAGCTTCGCCTTCGCGCGCCAGGGCTTCGCGCAGCGCTTTCACACTGGTAGGGTCGTGCTTTTTTGCCAGCGCGTCGGCGGCGTTCCAACGCAACAGGGCGTTCGAGCCCTCGCTGAGCTGATGGCGCAGCATGTCGCCTGGGGCCTCGAACGTCAATTTGCCGATGACGCGCTGCTCGGGGTCGAAGCCCACGTGCAGTGGCCGCTTGTCGAGCGGCAGAGTCAGCACATCGTGCGCGTCGGTCGTCAGCTTGTGGTGACGCGTACGGGTGCCATCGTTGTGCATCACCTCTATTTCGATCGGCAGCACGAATAGCGCGGTTTCGCCGGTTTTTTGCGCCTGCTTCAAGGCCACGCTGAGCAGCCCGTCGTCGTAGCTCACCTTCACCGACAGCTCAGGGTGGCCGGGCCGATACACCCAATGATCGAAGAAGCGCTCTAGCGAGCGACCGGACACCTCCTCTAGGGCGCGCATCAAGTCGGTGGTCTCGACGATGCCGAAGGCGTGGCGCTTCAGGTAACGCTCTACACCCTCGAAGAACACGGCGTCGGAAAGCTCGCGCCGCAGCATATGTAGGACCAAGCCGCCCTTCTCGTACAGGTGGCGGTCGAAAAGGTCGATGGGCTCGGCGTAGTCGCGACACACGATCGGTCGCTGGTAGCGCCCGCCAGCTTCGCTCAGGTACGTGCTCACGTCGCCGGCGACGCCATAGTCGTATTCGTCGCGGCCCAGCCGCTGCTCGCGCTCCAGGTGCTCGGAGAAGGTGGCAAAGCCTTCGTTCAGCCAGGCGTGCGACCAATCGCGACAAGTGACGTAGTCGCCGAACCATTGATGCGCCAATTCGTGCGCGACCAAATCGTTGGAGCTGATGTCCAGCGCGGCGCGCTCGTCGAGCATGACGTGCTCGTACAAGGTCGTTGCGGTGGTGTTCTCCATCCCGCCGAAAATGAAGTCACTGACCACGACCTGCGAATAGCGCTGCCACGGAAAATCGACCCCAAAGCGCTTCGAAAAGAACTCCAGCATGCGCGGGGTTTCACCCAGGCTGCGCGCGGCTCCGGCGGCCTGACCCACCGGAACCAAGTAGCGGATCGGCACTTGCCGCTCCCCCAGCTCCGCCGGCCGGTCCTCGACCACGTCGAAGTGCCCGACGACCAACGTCAAGAGGTAGCTCGGGTGTGGCTGCTCGAGCTTGAAGCGATACGTCCAGGGCGCCTTACCGCGCGTCTCGGCGCTGAGCAGCTCGCCATTGGACAGCACCTGAAAACCCGCCGGCACGGTGGCCGATAGCTCGGTGGTCATTTTCACGTGCGGCTTGTCGACGCACGGAATGAAGTGACGAGCGTCTTCGTCTTGGCATTGGGTCCAAGCTTGCTGCGGCCGGTGCTTGACGTGCTCGTCCGGCGCCAAGAAATACAAGCCGCGCTTGGGCGTTGCCTTGTAGTCGATGCGCAGCTGCCCGCGCTCCGGCAGGCCTTCGAGGGCCAGCACTTCGCTGTCGTAGCTGTAGCTGGCCGGCTTGAGACCTGAGCCGTCGTCCACGCGCACGCTCTCGATCTCGAAGCCGATGGCGTCGACCAACAGCCCGCTCTCATTTGGCGAGACACGCTGGAAGTCGAGCACCGCGCGCCCGCGCACCGACTTCGTTTCGAAGTCCAGTGTCAGGTCGATGAACAGGTGCTCGATGCGGTAAGGTCGCGAACGCTCGTACTTGCGCTCGGTGCCGGCCAGGCTGAAGGTGCTCTTCGATGCACCGCAACCACAACG
>JAYUYU010000025.1:0-8042 GCA_043752365.1 Myxococcales bacterium
ATTTCATCTTCTCCAGCAGCGGGCGGCGCGTGCCGACCGTGCCGCTGGCCACGCTCGACCCTCGGCCCAGTTGGGGCCACGCAGCCGAAACGGGTCTACGCGTCACCTGGCTCGGCCACTCCACACTGTTGGTCGAGCTCGACGGCGTGCGCGTCTTGACCGATCCAGTTTGGGGCGAGCGCGTGTCACCGGTCGGCTTCGCCGGGCCCAAGCGGTTTCACCCCGTGCCGGTAAAGCTGAGCCAGCTGCCAGTGCTCGACGCCGTCGTCGTCTCGCACGATCACTACGATCACCTCGATTACCCGACGATTTTGGAGCTAGCCAAAACGGACGTACCGTTCATCACCAGCTTGGGCGTCGGCGCGCACCTCGAATCTTGGGGCGTCGCCGAACAACGCATCACCGAGCTGGACTGGTGGGAAAGCACGCCTATTGCAGGCGGGCGCGCCCAGTTGACGGCCGCGCCTTCACAGCACTTTTCTGGTCGCGCGCCTGGCCTGCGCAACACGACGGCCTGGTCGTCGTTTGCGCTGCGGGGTCCACGCCACGGCTTTTTCTTCAGCGGGGACACCGGCCTCACCAGCGAATACTCCAGCATTCGCGACAAGCTCGGCCCGTTCGATCTGGTCGCGCTCGAGGTCGGCGCGTTCCACCCGGCGTGGGGCGACATCCATTTAGGCCCAGAAAACGCGCTAAAAGCCTTCGGCTTGCTAGGTGGCGCGCATTTTCTGCCCGTCCACTGGGGCACCTTCAACTTGGCCATGCACGATTGGGACGAGCCGGCCGAGGTGCTGCTGCAAGCCGCCAACGGCGCCCCGCTCTTGATGCCCGAGCTCGGCGCAGCGGTCGAGCTGAGTCGCAGCGGAGCGCTCACACCCTGGTGGCGTATCCCGGGCAAAGCGCTCGACCGCCTGCCCGGCGCCGAACCAGAAGCAGTCGCGCCCGAGCTGGCTCAGAACGCCCCTTTGGCCTGGCCCCTCGACTGATGCCGGCCCCAACGCCAGCAGCTGCGCTGCGAGCACTCGACGCGAGTGACGCCGAACGCTACAACGAATTTTTTCGGCAAGGGGCGGTCGCGCACCCCGACACGCTGCGCATCTCACCCGCAGACATCGCGGCAGCGCCTTTCAAGACCGACCACGGCGCCGAGGGCACGACCTTCGTGGCGCAGGGTCCAACCGGGCAGTGGCTGGGTGTGGTGACGGTGGAGCGCGAACAAGGGCGCGAGAAGCGCCGGCACATTGCCTGGGTTTTGCGCATGTACGTGGCCGAAAGCGGCGGCGGCGTCGGGCGCCTGCTGCTGCGTGCAGCGCGCGTTCGCGCGCGCGAGCTTTCGGGCGTGAGCAAGCTGAACCTAACGGTGGCCGCGCACAACTCCCGCGCCGTCGGGCTGTATGAATCCGAAGGTTTCCGTAGCATCGCCCGCGAAGAGGACGCCTTTCGCGATCCGACGCCTCGCACCGAGCTGACCATGACGTTGACGCTGTGAAGCGCCCCCGCCCCTCCGCGTGCTAAGCAGCGCTTGGCCATGACTCAGTCCGAAAGCGACCACGACGCCACGCCTTTCGACCGCATCGGCGGCGAAGCCAACGTACGCGCGCTGGTCGAGCGTTTCTACGACGCCATGGACGAGCACGAGCCCGCCCTGGCTGCCATTCATGCGCTCGAAGACGGCAAGGTCAGTCGCGCGTCTCGCGACAAGTTCGCGCTATTTCTGATTGGTTGGCTCGGCGGTCCGCAAGACTACACGCGCCAGTTCGGCCACCCGCGTCTGCGCATGCGCCACGCGCACGTCGCCGTCACCCAAGCCATGCGCGACGCTTGGATGCGCGCGATGCGGCTCGCGCTGGCTCACGACGGCATCGACGCCTCGCAGCGGGCCTTCCTCGATGAAAAGCTGGGTGACGTCGCCGATTTCATGCGCAACCAAGCCTAGGCTGCCGAATCGCAGCTCGAATCGCAGAAGCTGCCGGGGCGGACCCCGGTCGCGACGGGCGATCAGATTTTTCACAGGAGATCTGGAGATCTGGAGTCGTGCGAGCCCTGAATTGGGGGGCGCCGCACCGCTCAGTCGCTTGCGGCGCGTCGCGCTGAGTTGCAACGGCTGCGAGAGGCGCGACGGGAATGACGCATCACTCATGCGCCCAACCCGCTCGCTCGCACGACTCCAGATCCCCCGATCTCCCTGTGAAAATCAGGGTCGCGGCTCGGCCGCGCGCGGACTGCCGAGGGTCCGAGGGTGACGCCCGGCGCGCTTTCGCGTACGAGGCGCGGCTATGGCTGGTTCTGGTTGGGTGTCATGGGTGCTTTCGGGCGTAGGCGTCATGCTGCTGGTGGCCAGCTGCGACGTAAAGAAAGACGGGCTCAGTGCTGAAAGCGACGGCGGTGGCGCCACCACGGCCGGGGGTGCGGCTGGCGCGAGCGGCGAGATCGGGGCGATCGTAGCGCTGCCGGGCAGGCCCGATGGCTTGCCGTGGCTCGGTATGGCCTGTAGCTCAGCCGAAGACTGCGGCGAACAGGGTCTACGCTGCTTGAGCGGCAACGAAGATTTCCTGGACGGCCAAGGCTCTCCGGGCGGCGGCTTATGCACCGCTGATTGCCAGACCGACGTTGATTGCCGGAGCTACGACGCGACGGCCGTGTGTGCGACCTTAGCCGAAGCCCCGCTGGTGCTGGCCTACGCGGCCAAGACGGTGCAGCGCTTGTGCCTTGCAGGCTGCGAGTTGGGCGCGCCCAGCGGGGCCACTAAGTGCCACGGGCGGCCTGACCTAGCGTGTCGGCCTTTCGCGCCCGACCACCCCGCGACCTGCTTTTTGAAGACGGACGTCTGCCCGGAGGACACCCTCTGCTACCGCGGCGCGTGCCGCGAGCTAGCCTGCGGGCCGCGCTGCAACGCCGACAAAGATTGTAGCGCCGGTCGGCACTGCAACCCCTTCACCGGCCTGTGCGACGTGGAAGCCGCGCTGCCGGTGCCGGTCGGTGCTGACTGCTCGGACGAAGGCCCAACGGCGGCCGGTTGCGGCGGCGGCAACTGCCTCGACATTTCCGACAAGGTTGGCGGGCGGGTCAAGCGCATGTGCTCGCAATCCTGCACCATTGGTCAGGTTTGCGCTGATGGTGCAGGCGCGTGCGTGTGGCCCCGCTTCGAGAATTTCACGGTGGGCGACGCGGGTTACTGCGTGCAGCGCTGCGACTGCGACTCAGATTGCGACCACCCGCTCGATCGCTGCGTGCCGTGGAACGACCTCGAGACCGAACGAGCCTACGGCAGCCTGGGATCCTGCAATGTCGTGCCAGCAGGTGCTGCAACGTTGAGCTGCGACGACGCTCACGGCGGCGCCGGCGGCGCGGCCGGACAAGCGGGCGCGGCGGGCAGCGGCGGCTAGCGCTCGAGCTCGTAGCAGGGCGGGAGTTTGTCCAGCTCGGTGGGGGGCGGACACAGCGGGCTGCACTTCCGCGGCGCGTGCACGCTGCACGTGTCGTTGCGAATGCAGCAGGGGTGGCGCGCCAAATAGTACGGGTAGTCGGCAATGACCTCGGTGCAGATGGCGCAGCCGCCGTCGTAGCAACCCTGCCAACCCGGGCTGTCTTCCTCGTCACACGCCTGCTTGGCGGGCGGCCGCAAGCGACACTGATACTGCGCGGCAGCGTCAGGCGTGCGGTCACAGGTTGGCGCGCCCGCCGCGCCGCCTGCGGCCGGCGCAGGCTCGTTTCCGCCAATTGCCGACTCACCGGCGCCGCCCGCGGCGAGCACACCACCGTCCGGCTGTGCCTTGTCGTCGAGCAACGGCGTGAGATCGATCTCGGCTCGGTAGCAGCTGGCTCCCGGCGGCAGCGCAGCCACGAGAAACACCGCCAGCAAGCGGAAGCGAACGCGCCCACTAGCGCTCAAGGCTTACCCTGCCCTGCGCCGCCGTCTTTGAGCGCCTGGGCTTCGTTCACCGCGAATCCGGTCGGATAGGCTGCCAAGTAGCGTTGAGCTACATGACGTGCTTCTTCCAGCTTGCCGGCCTTGGTCAACAGGCGGAACTTTTGTACCAGCGCCGCTTGCGCCAACGGCGACGTGGGGTGTTCGACGAGCAACTTGTCCAGGCGCACGACCGCGCCGGCGACGTCGCCCTTGCGGCCCGCCTCAGCGGCGTCTTTGAACAACCGATTCTCTTCGGCCAGCGTGCTCTCGGGCTCTACTGAGCTGAGCGGCGCGGGCGCGATCGCCCTCGTGGCCGCACTGCCCGCCCGCCGCAAGGCGCTCGGCAACGTCGCCGCCGTCGCGGACACCGCAGGTTGCGCCGCCGCCGTTGAGCGCAGCTCTGCCTTCGAACCTAGCGAAGGCTCTGCCGCTATCGGCAACGCGCCGGGGCCAAACTGCGTGTGACGTGCGGCGAGCCCGAGCGCCACCAGGGCCGCAGCCGCGAGCAAGCCGTAAGCTGCGCGACGCCAGCGTTGGCGGGCCTTGACCAAGTCCGCCAGCTCGTCGTCCAAGCGCATGGCCATCCGCAATTCGCGGGCGGCTTCTGCTTGCGGCTCGCGCGACAGCGTGGCGTCTTCGCGGCCGAGCTGCTGCAGCATGCGCTGCAAATCCGTGGAGGGCGCCAACGGTGCTGGGTCGCTGTTCTTCATGCGCCCTGCTTGCCTCGGCCCGACGACGGCAGCCGCTCTTGCAAATCGCGGCGGCCGCGCACGAGGCGCGACTGCACGGCAGCTTCGCTACAGCTCGTCATTTTGGCGACCTCAGCGAGGTCATAGCCGAGCGCGTCGTGGAGCAGCACGGCCTCGGCTCGCCCCGGGGTCAGCGTAGCCAGCGCCCGGCGCAGCTGCCGTAAGTCGTCCCGCGCCTGCAACGCGCGTTCGGTGTCGCGCGGGGCGTGCCGCAAGTTCGAGTCCGAGACGTCTTCGTTGCGATCGAAGATGCCGCGTTCGGTTTTGCGCGAACGGATAGCGTTCAACGCCACGTGGCAGGCTATGCTGGCTGCCCACGAGGTGAGCCGACAACGCCCTTTGAACTGGCCTTTGTAAATGGTGCGCAGCACCTCTTCGAAGGCTGCTTGCACCCAATCGTCGTGATCGGCCTGACCGGGTCCCAGCACGCGCGTAATGGTCGAGTCGATGACTCGCACCAGCCGTGAATACAGAAGCCGCCCGACCTTCTGCTCACCGCGTTGAATGGCCGCGACCAGCTCGTCGTCCGACAGCTCGCCCGTGATGCGCGCTCGCACTTCTGCCGACGGCCATCCGCCTGCAGTTGGGTCGTAGCTGAGCGAGGCGCTGGTCACTTGGGACGGAAGTAACGCCAGCTCGTCAGAAGTAGCCACCGGACCGTCATTTTTCTTCGGACCATCGCCGGCCGAAGTCACAGCCGAACCTCGAGGCCCGCCACAATCTCCGCTTCGAAGGCCCCGCCATTCACCCGTAAGCCGCTAGTTTTATTGGAGTTTCCAGGCGGCAAACGCACGGCCGCGCCTGCCGTTGCGGCCACGGTGCCGCGGGCTGGAAAGCTTGCCAGGGCACGCACACTGATAGGCACGTCTTGAGCGGCCGCGCCCTGCCCGCGGTAGTCCACGTCCACCCAGCGGTAGGCAGCTTCGACCGCCGCGGTCCCGGCGATATCCAACGCACGCCACGTACCGGTCAAGCCTGCGCCCCCACCCAGCGTCGCCCAACGGGTCGACAGCTCGGCGCCTTGCACGGTGGGGCCGCTGCTCAAGGCATAGCTGCCGAGCGTATGCAGCACCACCGGAGTACCCGGAATCCGAAAGCCGAGCGACAACCAGCTGCCGAGTCGCCAACTACCGGAGGCCCAACCAGGCCCCGCAACGGCCCCGAAGCGCGCCTGCCAGCGTGCTGCGGGCAGCGTGCTCGGCCGAGCTGCCGGCCGCGCATCGGCCGCACGCGATTCGCTGGCTGACGAGGGCGGCTCGCCTGGAATTGGCGCAGGTGGCGCGTTGGTTTCGAGCGGCGCGCTGCCGCGCCCGTCCGCCTCGCGTGCGCGCGTTTCACCGACGAGCGTCGCGACAGTGAGGCCCACTGTCGTCCAGCGCTCAGAAATCGAGTCTCTTTCCGAGAAGGTCAAAGCGCGCGCCAGCCATTGCCCCCCGCCGCGGCCAACCCGCACCGTGACCTGTAGAAAGCTCTCGCCCTGCCACAGCACCAGCGCGACGGCCTCGGGCTGGGTGCTTTCCGGCAGAGTTTGCGCCAGCGCGCAGCGTCCCTCGGGCAAGGCGTCACTGCAGGCCGACACCATCGCGGGCGCGTATTCAGCCGGCACATCGGCCGGCAGCACATCGAGACTCACTACAGGAAACACCAGTCAATCGCGCTCGTAACACGGCGTGAGATTCACGTCGTCGCCTAGTCGGAGCTCGTGACCTTTTTCATGGCAGGGGTGCCTGAGTTTCCAACGACGACGTTACGTACCGGATAGAGCCGGCGAATTGGCTCTTTAATCACAAGCGGGCGTGGTGGACCGTGACTGAAAAATCCAAGTTTGAGAATGCGAACGACGTGGTTTCGGGGGACCCGGCTGGCGTCGAAGTTGCGGCGCGCGCCGCTGAGTCACTGGGGGGGGACTCGGCAGCCCAATTCGGCCCACGAGCAGAACACGACCTGCACCGGCTCTACGCCGAGCATGGCCGCAGCATACTCGCGCACTGCGCGCGTGTTTTAGGCGACTTCGCCTCGGCTGAAGACGCCACCCAGGAAGTGTTCTTGCGCGTGCGCCGCTGCGCGGGCCGCCTGCCGGAGCCGAGCGAAATGCGACCCTGGCTGTTTCGAATCGCGACCAATCATTGTCTGAACGAGCTACGCAGCCGCGGCGTCCGAGCCCGGACCCCTCCACAGCTGATCGGTATGACTACCGCCAACCTCGAAGACACCATGGCCGCCCGCAACGACGCACAGCGGTTTCTGGAGCGGCTCCCGCCGCGGGCGCGCGCCATCGCCTGGCTGACCTACGTGGACGGCATGCTGCAGCAAGAAGTGGCCGAGACGCTGGGTGTGTCGCGGCGCACCGTCGTCAACTACTTGAACCAGGTGCGCGCGCGGCTGCAACAAAGCTCGCGCCCCGGGCTCGCCATGGCGCGCTGAGTTTTGCTCGGCTATGGAGCCGGAATGCCGGGTTCTGGTGACGACAGCGAGCGGCCGCGCGGACCCTTCTCGTTGACCCCCATTGGCTGGGTGTCGTCGCCCTATCAGCGACGTTTCGGCACGCCGCAGCAAGCCGCCGCCGTCGACTCGGATCGCGACGCCGTGCTCGAGCTGGACGCAGAGCGCATCACGGAAGACGCGCTGCGCGACTTGGCTGGGGTCGAACGCATTTGGGTCTTGAGCTTCCTGCATCGCAGCGGCACTTGGGGGCCGCTGGTACGCCCGCCGCGCGGCCCGCGCGTGCGCCGCGGCTTGTTCGCCACGCGCTCACCCGACAGGCCCAATCCACTCGGGCTTTCGGCGGTGCGGCTGGTGCGTATCGACGGCTTGAAGCTGCACGTGCGCGGCGTCGACCTGCTGGACGGCACGCCTATCCTGGACATCAAACCCTACCTCCCCTACGCCGACGCGTTTCCAGACTCGCGCGCAGGTTGGATCGACGACATTGCGGCGGAGGAGCTGCAGTTCGCGAAGCGCCCGCCACCCAAGGCGGACTAAGCAACCTCAGCTGCTGGGGCGCTCGATGAGCGCACACGTGGCGGAGGCGTGTGCCAACAAACGCCCTTGTTCGTCCTTCACGCGCGCTTCGGCGGTCACCAGCCGGCTGCCACGGTGCACCACCCAACCCTCCGCCGTCATTTTGGCAGTGCGGGGCGAGATAGCGCGCGTGAGATGGACGGTCAACGTGGCGGTGGTGTAGCCGCTCGCGGCGTCGAGCGTCGTGAGCACGGCCGCGCCCATGGCGGCGTCCAGCACGGTCGCCAACACACCGCCGTGAACGGCATGAGCGGGACTGTAAAGCGCCGCGCTCGGCAATAACTCGAAGCGCGCGAAGCCATCGCTTACCTCGACGAGCTCACAGCCAAGCGTCGCCAGCAGCGGGCCCGCCGGTAGCCTAC
>JAYUYU010000026.1:0-8035 GCA_043752365.1 Myxococcales bacterium
CCAGTCCGCGCTAAGGCGCGTCGCGACGCTGCAGAAACAGATCGGACTGCAGCGTTGCCACGATAAGCTCCGGGATACTGCCGCCTTTTTGTCGGAAAGACTGGGCAAGGTTTGCGGTCGTGCACTGCAGGTTGGGCGAGTCGTCGACACCTGCCACGTACTTGAAGACGTGTTGGGTGAAGCAGTCATGAGCCGCGTCGGAGCTCGCAAGCTTGGCCAGAAGCTCTTCGACGTCCGCGACGGAGCCCGCGATTTCCGGCGGGCCGGGGATGTTCCCCAACGTATCGAGCGGAAGACCCGCGTCCGTGGTTCTCGAGCGTCCGACGGCATCGAAAACTTCGAACGGCCACCGGGGATCCATCAGCTGGTGACAGCCTGCGCAGCCGCCCACCGAGTGTTCACCCTCGAGCGTTTAGCGCAAAGTCTTGGGCGGCCCGGAGGTGCTGCGCACCGGGAACACCACGGCCTTGGGCGGGGGCGGAACCGTGAGGCACAAGAGCTTGTCCGACACGAGGTGACCACGGGCGACGGGATTCGTCTCGTCTTGGTGGGCCAGCGTGGCCATCATCACCGGATGGGTCAGAAGACCCATCCGACCCCGCTCTGTCGTTACTTGGAGGCTGCCGGCTGGCGAAACGTTTGCGACGTCCCAGCCGAGCAGGGCGGCCGTGCCAGGCCGGACGACGAACTGACGCGTGGTGAACAACTCGGCGAAGGTGGGGGCCGACGAACGCAGCGTCAGGCCGATGGTGTCCTGAAAGTCGGCGAGCGCGTCAGCCCTCGCCGCCGTATCGAAAAGGGGGAACAGCGCGGCGCTCTTGCCGACGGCTTGAAAGTCTCTCGCCTCCAGGTACTCACCGAGGAAAGCGCGTAGGCCGACGACGCCCGCATCGCTCGCCAAAAGTCTCGACACCTGGGCCCCAATCTGCTCAGGCTTTTGGAGCTGGTCTGCGCTGGCGGCGCCGCGCAGCTCCGCGTCGGGTGGTGCATCCGTCAAAGTGAAGGCAATCGCACTTGCGACCTCCCGCGACGTGAGTCGAAAACGGGTTTCGCTCGGTTGCCCCAGCTCTTTGCGAAATAGAAACCGCGGCGAGCTCAGCAGCGCGCGAACCACGAGGACGGCGGCCTCATCCGCGCCCGCCGGCGCGTTCTGCTCGAATAGGCCAACGAGCTTCGCGACCAACGGCTCGGCCAGCGGCTCGTGGTAAAGTTCGCTCCCGATGCCCACCACTAGCTCGCGAATGCACGCGCTATCTGGCGTACCCGCTAGGCAAGCATAACGCTGAGAGAGCTGCGTCTTGGTCGTCGCCGCGGCCGCCTGGGCGTTCTCCACCACGACTTGGGTCGCGTTGAAGTCGAAACGACGCAGGCCCACGTTGGTCGAGAATTCAGAGGACCGGTCCGACGCTCCAAATGGATTGTCCAGCTCGGCCGACGGCAGCAAGGCGCGGATGGTATTGAGGTATTGCGCGCTGTTGAGCGCTCGAATCCCACGCGGTAGCAGCCCCGCTTCTCCGCAATCAGTCAGGGTGGCTGGGGCAGGGTCTGGCCCAGGAGCGGGCCCCTGGGTCCCCCCGCCAAGCCCCGAAGCCCCGCCGCTGCCGACGGACCCGGTACAGGCCAGGGCGAGTGAGGCGCCAACGAAAAGCGCTGCGGCGTGAAGCGAGCCCAGGTGTTCCCGAGCGCGATTCATGTGAGCACCCCCGGGATGGGGCCCGGGCAAGGGTCGGTGCCATCGCCGAAGGTTTGAAGGCCCAAGCCCATGGCTTGCGCCGTGGTCAAGTGAGCGCTGGCCAGCGAATGCTGCCCCTGCTCGAAGCGCAGCCACTGTCCGGTCTTCAGACGGCCGCTGGCCTTGCCCAAGTAGATCATCGGGTGGGTGTCGGTGCCGTTGTGATGCGTCCCCCCGCCGTCGCTCATCCACGCCATCAGCAAGCTGTCAGCCATGGTGCCTGCTCCCTCCGGAATGCTCTTCAGCTTCTGGTACATGGACGCGAAGCTCTGTGCATGGAAGCCCAGGAGCTTCTGCATGTAGTCGCCGCCTTCGTCCGTGTGGCAGACGTCCTCGTGGTGGTTGCGCACCACCCCGTCGAACTCGTACATGATGTGCACGCAGCCATAAGTATGGAGCATGCTCAACTGCCGGGTGGCTCCACACTGAAGGGCCGCTACGCCCAAGTCACACATGTAGCGCCAAAAGACTGGGTTGTGGAGGTTGGAGCCGTCCTCCACGGCGCCCTGCTGGAACGTCTGCACCGTCAGGTCGGGACACCCGGCCGTCACGCCGCCGGCGAGCGCTCGCTCGAGCTCGCGGATGGACGTGAGTCGGTCGGGCGCGTTCCAAGCCGCGCGGCCCAGTAAGGCAATCGCGTCGGCGGAATGCCGTTCTTTGCCGCAAAAGCGGTGGCGCTCAGCCCCGACTCCCGAAACTCCCGCAGCGCCTCCCGCGCCTCAGCCTCCGTCCAACGCTTCGCTCGCCCACTGCCCGGCTTCTCGCTTTGCTCTGACATCGCTCTCGCCGCCACTCTAGGCGGCCGGACTCGCGTCAAGCGCACGCCGTTGGCGGATGGCTTACGTTTTGGCGGCGGAGGCGAAGCGGTGGGATGTCGTGATGCAGATCGCCGAGGAGCTACGGAGGCGAGGGCACGCTCACCCGACGAGCTTCGCGCCGTCCGAGCGGCTCAAGCGATCCCGATCCGCTCGCTGGTACTGCTCGTCGTCATCGCGCTCGAGGAGCCGTACGATCACGTTCGTGTCAAACGCTTCCACGACGGCTCACACCTTCGGCGAGCGCGCGATCCATGTCCTGCAAGGTGACGTGCCCAACGCCAAGCGGTTGGGTAAGGCGGGCTGCGAGAAACGCGTGAACGGCGCTCAGCTATCTCAAAGGCCGAAACCCCGCGGGTCACTCCTCCGGATTTCTCTATCGCCCATTGGCGCGGCGACGCCGCGATAGCAACGCCAGCGCGAACACGGCAAGGACACCGGCGCCGCTTCCGCCCCGCTCCTGTATCGCGCAGTTGCAGCCTGCGTCATCCGAAGCGCTGGCGGACAAGCCGCCGCCTGCGTTCTCGTCGCCCCCGATTCCATTGCCGCCCGTGCTGGTATTTATACCGTTCGACGAGGTGCCGCCGTTCGACGAGCTGCCGCCGTTCGACGAGCTGCCGCCGGGACCGGGGCCTTCGCCACCCTGGTTTCCGCCGCCTCCCCCGCCGGGCTCTGAGCAGTAGCCGCTGTCCTGATCACAGATCGGACCAAACACTTGATCGCAGTCGCCGTCGGTCTCGCACTGCTGGGGGTCGTCACCCAAATCGACGATCGACGGGATGCCGTCATCGTCGAAGTCGTGTTGGCCCTCGGTCGAGTCGAGAACGCTATTCCCATCCGAATCGATGTCCAGCCACGTAGGCAGGTTGTCGTTGTCGGCTGAGGGGGCCAGTAACTCAGCCGCGACCTCGTACGAAGTCGGGATTCCGTCACCGTCGTCGTCTTCATCCAACGGATTGATGACGCCGTCGTTGTCGCTATCGGCGTAGATGCTCTCGCCTGGGATGCAAACCCCATCGACCGTCCCATTGCCGTCACACAGCCCGTCGTCGTCGCTGTCGGGGTCATCGAGGTCCGTACCTGCGGCAGCTTCTCCCGCGTCCGATGCGCCATCGCCATCGGTGTCGTTGCACGTCGACAGGAAAGTCTCGATATTTTCGGCGATGGCGCCCTTGTCTTGCTCCGGGTGCTGGCTGTCGAACCAAAACGACAAATCCATTGCGACGTAAGCACAGCCGGCGCCGTTATGCATGTCTTCTCCCGGCCACGCTGCGGCGCCTGTCTTGCCCAAAGGGTGGTTGTAAACCTGGTTCTTGGGCGCGATCTTGTCCATCAACCCGGCTTGGCCTGCCAGCCATACTGGAATCGAGTTCGGTGTGGTGGTGATGCCGAACGTGTCAATCGGGCTGGCGTTGAAAGTGTCTCCACCTTCACCCACGTTCCCGATTCGTGTAGTCGCCGTGATGAGCACATTGAGGAGGTTCTGCACCGAGGCATTCAGCGGCTCACAACACAAGCGTTCACCCGTCAGGTAAACGCCTCCGCCTGCCTTCACGTAGCTCGCCAGGGTGACTTGGTCGGGACCCGTGATCGGAACCAGCTGGATCACCCAGACCGCATCGAAATTGCTCAAATTCGCTGGCAATACTGGCGTTGGCGAGAAAATCGTCGTGACGTTATTCCCCAATCCCGCGAGGTAGCCGGCGGCTTCGGGCCCGGCTTGGTCACCACCCGCCGGATCACTGGTCCCCGTCTGGAAGACAAGCACCTCGTCCGCCGACGCAATCGAGGGGCCTGCCGCCCCTAAGAAAGCTGGCAAGGCCACGATGACCCGTCGGAATCGGCGCGTGCTGTTCAGACTGAACTTCGACATGCGGCGCAGGGTCCCACGCCTCGGGCTCCGCATCAATTTCGAGGGCCTTTTGCTGTCGGGATGCGGAGGTTGGCCTGGGTCCTGCGCTGTTGCGCGGGCACGCGAACCCGCGGATTTGGTTGAAGTTCACCGGTGAAGAACGCGCCTGACGGCGGTGACGTTCACCGGTGAACAGCGGCGCTGGCTTCAGCTGGTGGGCTTCTTCGAGCGCTGCTTGGTACGAAGCAGCGGTGAGTTCCTTGGCTTCGATTTGCGACCCGGTGAATCTCGTCAGTCCCCTGGCTTGCGGTATCCACCCGCACCGCTTTGACATTCACGCCGGCGTTTCCGTCTCGGCGCACGACCGTGAGGGCAGAGAGCGGATCACGGATTTTGCTGGCTGCTCAGCAGCTCCGTCGTTTCGAAAGCGACGGGCAGCGTGAATGCTCCGACCGTTACATGCACGTCGTCTGGCGGGACGGTGACTTCGGCGGAGAACGCCAGCTCGTTGGGGTAGGAAGCGCCGGATAGGCTGCTACGGTACGGAGAATCGATGCTGGCAGTGCGGTTGAGCTTCAAGAGCCAGACCTCGTCTTGACCGGCGAAGGAGTTGCTAGTGATGGCGAGCACGGCTCCGCCGTCGGTGGTGATTTGAAGGGGCATGCCGTGGCCAGGGCCCTCCAACGTGCCGCTATTCACACCGTCGTTGCCGGATCCGCCGAAGACGTCGAAGGTCCCGTCTTGGATGAGCAGCACGTCTTCGTTGACTAGCAAATCGGTCGCGGTGTCGGCGCGCCGTGCTACGACGATGGTGCTGCCGTTGGGGCGAACCGCGACAGCGCGGGCAGCGCCGTACAGGGCGTTGTTCGGAGCACGGTACAGGGTACTGCCTGCGCCCGAGAGCTCGCCCTTTTCATCAAGCTCCAGAACGGCAGTGGCGTAATAGCCTCCCGGCGCCGGCTTCGGGATCGGGAAATTTGCGTAGCTTACCCCGACCAAAACGTAGCCAGCGTCAGGTTTCTCGATCACGTCATAGGCGTTGTCAGCGCTCGACGCGACGCTCGGAGGCGCATCCCCACCGGCTGAATTGTCGTAACGGTTGTCGAGCTGCCGTTGCCAAACGACTTCGCCCTGAGAGTCCAGCTTGACGACGTAAAAGTCGGGGGTGTCGGACGTGATTCGTCCAGACAGTATGCTCCCGCCATCACTCGTCGTTCGAACGCGTGTGAAGTGGTCGCCGGCGTAGCTGCGGGACCAAACGACGTCGCCCCGCGCATCGATTTGCATGGCCCAAGCCTTGACCGCCAAGCCCAGCGTCCCAGCGAGCACCACCTTGCCGTCGCCTTGCGCGGCGATCGACGCGATCTCGAGGCCGTCATCGGCTGTGTAGTGCTTGGACCAGACGACGTTGCCCCCGCTGTCGAGCTTGAGCACGCCGCTCGTGCCCGCCACCAGAAAGCCATCCGGCACTTCCGCGGCGGCGCGCGCCAAGCCCTGGTCGGTGCGCTGGTACGCCTTCTGCCAAATCACGTTGCCCAGGGCGTCTAGGCGAAGCGCCCAGGTCGAGGCCGCAAAACCCGTAATGCCGTCGAACAACCCGCTTTCGCCGAGCACGAAGTAACCGCCGTCGGAGGCCTGGACCACCGCCTGCACCGTCTCGCCCGGGCTGCCGGCACGAGCGTAGGTGCGCGCCCAGCTCAACGAAGGGCGTGGAGCATCAGGGTCGTCGCTACAGCTGTCGAAGCTCCCGAGGGGATGGCGATGCTCAAACAGCGTAGTCGCATAGTCCGCCAGGAACTCCATGCCCGCCGTGGCTGTCAGGCCCGCGTCGACGGTACCGAAGACGCACACGGGCGGCGCCTGGATGCTGGCGGCGGCCTCGACGAAGCCTTCCACTCCGACGTACGGTCCGACTGCGCCATATAGCAGCACCTCGAGCTTTGGCCCCGCCCAAGCCTTTATGCTCGCGCTGGCCGCGTAGGTTGGGGGCTCTGTATCGAAGTCGCTGTCGTCGTCGGAGAAGCCTCCAAACTCCCCGTCGCGATAACCAACACCGGCTGTGAAGGCCGCTCGCTGAGTCACGCTCGTCTCGAAGTCGCCCCGAATGCCGCCCTTGATGCCAGCCTCGAGCTTGACGCCGGGCGTGAGTACGACGGGCACGACTCCAACCGGCGTTGGAATTTGCAAGACAATCGGCGAAAACGCGATCGAGCCAAGTGGCAGCGTCTCGTCGATGGTCGCCTCACCGTGACCGACCAGGTTGGCCGTGAAAGTTTCCTTCGCGGCGAAGCTGAGACTGAGCTCATCGAGCTGCAGGGCCGCAAAGTCGAAATTCAACTTCAGGTCGACGCTCGAATCGAGTGACAGCGAGCCCTTGAGCGAAATTGAGTTGTCGCCCGAGCTTCCGAACGAAAACGGAAATGCGGTACCCAGCCCCTGTTGCACGCTGCCAAGCCCCGTAGAGTGATTCAAGCTGCGCGTCGTTCTTGACTCGTTCGGAGTGAGCACGGCCTCGAGGCTGATCTGCAGCTTGTCGAAGGCCTCGCCCAGTGCCGCCGCGCGCGCGCGGACGACCAGCCCCGCGCCAGTCTCGGCCACGTCCTCCACCTTCAACAGCTTCCCGTTCGGAGTAGGCTTGGTGGAGCCGACGATCAACACATTGCCCGTCGTGAGCTCGCCCAGCATCGGGCTCACGGAAGCAAAAGTGAGCTCGAAAATGTCGTCCTCGACCTGGATGCTGCGAAGCGCAGCCGCACCCGCCTTGTCAAGGACCCTCGCGTCCTTGGCCAACACCGCGCTCCCGCTGCCTTGCGGCTCAGGGTCGCGGGCTTCGTCAGGGTCACTGCTGCCGCAACCCGCAGACCAAGCCGCCCCGAGCACGCCAAACCCCAAAACTAGCCTTGAACACCGTGCCCACGTTGCCATGCTTCGCATCCCCACTACGGTGCTCTGCTTCTCTCGAGCAAACAACCTCGACCAAACAACGCCAAGAAGGCGGCGGCGGATCCTCTGGAGGAGGGCGCTTCCTGCAATAAGGAGCGCGCCCAACCAGGACATCGAGCCAGTGGACTGAGTTGCACAGCCGCAGCCGGCATCATCGCTGACTTCCGCGCCGCCACGAAACGCACTGTCTCCACCCGCGCCGCGGGTCTCACTCTCGGCCCGTACCGAGCTCGGCCCATCCGACGAACTGGCTCCGCCACCGGAAATGGCACCCGACTTCTGTCCGCCGGTCCCGGTCGTTCCGAGCCGCCAGTCCCGGAGAGGTGTCCGCGATCAGGCTGCGCTCGGCGCGAGCCCGAGCTGTCACGCCCCTAGCCTTACGATCGCCGAGTAGAGCGCATGCCAAGCATAGGCGACTCTTGGGACCAACTGCACCCGCAACGCGGGTTTGCTGCCGATTTGATGGGTTTAGACGCCTGCCGGTACGGCCGACGGGCTGGCTAGCGCAGCGGGTCGCGTCTCGTGAGCGTGCTGCGGCCGGTCCCCAGCGGTGTGCGCGGGCGCCTTTCAGGCTGCTCGTGCGTAGCTCCGCTCACTACGCGGTCCCCAACATGGGACTGTCGGCGAGCGCCGCAACCGTCTCCTCCACCGCGTCGATGAAGCGCAGCGCGGCGTCGACGTTGTCTTCCGCGA
>JAYUYU010000027.1:0-8031 GCA_043752365.1 Myxococcales bacterium
GCGGTGCTGCGGATGGAAGAGTTGCCGGATGGCCTGCGCACTTCCGACCTGTTGGTGGTCGACGCCAAGGCCGCCGGCACCAGCAAGGTGACTATCGACTCGACGTTCGACGACGGTAGCCAGCGCCAGGCCGAAGCCCAAATCGTGGTGCAAAAGGCCGACCAAATGGGCCTCGCGCACGGCTGCAGCGTCGACGAGCCAGACGACAGGAAGCTGTTCCCGGTGGGCTGGGAAGCGTCATTGAAGGTCGTGCTGTTGGCGGGCAAGAATGTGTTGCAAGGCGAGCACCGAAAAGAGCTGCTGGCGGGTACCGGCGTGGCTCGCCAAGCCGGCGCACTGCGAGAAAATCCGTACACCTGGACAGCCCCGGCCAGCGCGGGAGAAACCCTGCTGACTTCGCCGCTGTTGCCCAACTTCAAGGCGACTTTCCGAGCTTACGATCTGACGTCCGTGAGCATCGACGCGGTGACGCGAAGGTATGAAAACCCGGCACGCTACGACAGCGCGGTGCTGTTCAACTTCGAGCTTTCAGTCACCGGCAAACGTCCCTGCGAGTTTCCGCCGCTGCGCATCGAAACCTCGACGCCCACGGTGTGCAGCGGCGCCAAAAAAGAGCTGACTTGGCTGGTGGAGAGGCCCACGGACGCGTTCGCCGTGCGCGCCTGGGCTTCCGGCTCCTGCGAATTCACGGTTGCGGTCGAAGGTACCGACACCACGTTTCCAGTTCAGGTCGAGCTCGAGGTCACCGACGTGCCCCCTCCGGATCCGTGCGAAGGCGTGGTGTGCGAGGATATTTCGAGCTGTCCCGATGGTAGCGAGCTTGGGCGTCGCGACTGCTGCAACAGCTGCGAGCCCGTGCCGAACGCCGAACAGTGCGAGGTCGAGCGCGGCGCTTTCGATCAGTTTTACGAGAGCCAGCTGCCGGCGGCTCAGACGTGCAAGGTGGACCGAGACTGCGGCCCCGTCGTGCTCGTGGGCGGATGCCGACGCTACTGCTTCATACCCGTCAACTTCACGCTGGCAGCGGACTTCATGGATGCGGTTTCGCTCGAGTACCACACCAGCTGCCCCAGCTGCCAAATCGGCCAGCCCGCGGCTTGCACCGGCTACATTGGCGCACATTGCGCCGCCGGCCTGTGCACGCTCGACCCGTCCAGCGACTGACCTGGCCTCGACGCAGCGCGAGACGGGATGCGTCGAGGCGCTCGCTCAGCCAGCGCGCTGGCCGGTGAACAGCGTGAAGCGCCGAGCCCAAACCGGCTGGGCCGGCAGCGCATGAACGCGCCGACTGAAGGCCGCGAAGCGTTCGCCGTTCATGGCAGGACCAATGAACGAAATGGAGCGCAAAATTTGCTCCAACCTGGCCGGCGTAACCGCGACCTCGTCGTGAAAGGTTCGCGCCTCCAGCTGCACGCCGACCACCTTGGCCAGCTGGCGCACCGCGGGCAGCACCTGGCGCGCACGACGGGGCACCGAATCATCGATGATTTGCGTCAGCGTGCGCATGTAGGGCGTGTCAGCTGGCTCGCTGACGACGACCGCGACGGCGCCGTGCGGGCGGAGCACGCGGGCCAGCTCGTTCGAAGCCAGCGTCGCGTCCAAGAAGTGCAGCGCGTCAGCCACCAGTACCGCGTCCTGGCTCGCCCTCTCGAGCGGTAGCGCCTCTGCGGTGGCGTGCACGGTCGCAAGCTCCAAGCGAGCCGCCGCGGCGCCCTTACGCAGCTCTTCCAACATCGCTAACGCGGGCTCGACAGCCACCAGCTCGAAACCTCGCGCCGCCAGCGGCAGGGCAAGGTGCCCGATGCCGGCGCCGACATCCACGACTCGGGAACCGGCCGGACCCAGCCGCGCTACCAGGCTATCGAGCAAGGCCGCCGGATACGGGGGCCGCGCGGCGTACACGTCGACCATGCGGTTGAAGACCCAATCCGACGCGTCCTCGAGCCGAACCTTGCGGCGACCGAGACTCATGAAGCTTGCACCAACGGGCCCAATCGCGTTCGACGCCTCAGCGTCGTTCCCACTCTCGGTATTCGGGCAGCACGCTCTTCATGCGCAGCTTGCGCTCGTGCTCGGGCGGTAGGTTCAAGCTCGGCGGCTTGATGGCCAGCAACTTCTGCTCGTCGACGGAGTCGACCAGCTCGGGCGGCAAGTTTGCTTGCGCGTACTTGCGGTACACGCCGGACGTAATGAACAAGTCGAACACCTCGGGGTCGAGGTGGTGCTGCTCTTTCATCTTGCCCATGATGAACATGACTTCACTCAGCTTCTTAGGCTGTTTGTAAGGGCGGTCCATCGCGGTCAGGGCCTCGAACACGTCGGCCACGGCCATGATGCGCGCCGGTACGGACATGTCGCCCGCGTACAGACCGCGCGGGTACCCGCTGCCGTCCATTTTTTCGTGGTGACCGGTAGCGTACTCGGGCACTCGCCGTAGTTGCGGCGGGAAGGGCAACGCGTTCAAAATATTGACGGTGTGCACCATGTGCGCGTTGATGACCAAGCGCTCTTTTTCGGTCAAAGTGCCGCGCGAAATGGACAGGTTTTGCACCTCTTCGGCCGTGAGCAGCGGCACGCGCTCGCCGCCCATTTCCAAACTACGCTCAGCGATGCGCTTGATGCGCTCTTGACCTTCACGCGGCAAGAACTCTCCGCCGAAGTTCGTCTTCTCCAGGAACGCCAGGTCGTCGCGTAGCGCTGCCGTCTCCTCTTCCAGCTCGCTGGTGACGGTTGCTGCGTCCTCGCCAGCTTTCTCGCGATCGTAGGCCCGCAAACGCGCGTCGCGCAGCAACACTTCGAAGCGCGCGCGCACCGTGTCGATGCGATCGTTGATGGTCTCGAGCTTTTTGGATTTGTCCATCACGTGGACGGGCGTCACGACCTTGCCGCAGTCGTGAAGCCAGCACGCGATGTGCAGCTCGTACCACTCCAGCTCGCTCAAGCTAAAATCGGCAAAAGGGCCGGTTTTGACGTCACAAGCCGCCCTCGTCAGCATTTCGGCGATCACGGGCACGCGCTCACAGTGGCCGCCCGTGTAGTCGCTCTTGGCGTCGATGGCGGACGCGATCATCTTGATGAAGCTCTCGAGCAGGTCGCGCTGTGCGTCGCGCAGCAGCTTGTTCTGCAAGCTAACCCCCGCCTGCGACGCCAGCACCTCGACGGTTTGCTGGTCCAGGTCGTCGAACGGCACGACCTCGCCCGTCTTGGCGTCGCGCGAGTTGATGAGCTGAAGAACACCGGCGACGCGCCCGTTCGCATCCAGCATCGGTATGGTCAGGAACGACACCGAGCGATAACCGTTGCGGTTGTCGAACGCCTTCGTGCCGCTGAAGTCGAAGCGCGTCGTGTCGTAGGCGTTGGGAATGTTGACCGACTGCTTGCGCAAGGCGGCGTAGCTGGCGATGTGGCGGTTGTTGGGAGCGCCGGTGTCCGGATCACGCAGCGGAATCGGCGGAAGTGTCGAGGGCCGACCCGTGGTGCCGCCGATCGCGATGCCCAGCGAATCGGTGCGCATGATCGCGAAATGCAGGCTGTCTTCGTCCTGCCGCAAGTACAGCGTGCCGCCGTCGGCGCGTGTCAGCTCCTTGGCCTCGAGCAGGATTGTCTCCAACAGCCGGTTGGTATCGGTCTCTGCTGAAAGCGCGACCCCAACCCTGAGGAGTAGCTCCAACCTGCGGAGCTTGTCGTCCGAAACAGACATTGACTCGCGTATGCTCCTACCCCTTCGATCATAAGTCGAGCGATGCTAAGCACTCCCGGCATGTTTCCGTCTGGCCCCCTTGCCATCCCCGCATTGCCAGCCCCCGTCGATCGGGCTTGGTGCATCCCGGGCTCGAAGAGCATCACCAACCGCGCGCTGGTCTTGGCGGCCCTGGCCGAGGGCACGACTCGACTCGAGGGTGTGCTGGAGAGCGACGACACCCGCTACATGCAGCAGGCGCTGCTCGACCTGGGCATTGCGGTGCGCAAACTTTCGGCAACTACGCTGGAAATCGACGGCGGGCGGCGCCGGCTGAGGGCCCCGAACAAACCACTATTCATCGGCAACAGCGGCACCACGGTGCGGTTTTTGACCGCGCTGTGCTGCCTGGTCGATGGCCCCGTTACACTTGTGGGTGACGAGGCCATGGCCAAGCGACCGATTCAGGACTTGGTGGACGGCCTTCGGCAGCTGGGCGTGAGAATTGACTGCGCGAGTGGCTGCCCTCCGCTGACAGTGTACGGCGGCAAATTGCCCGGTGGCCGGTTGTCCATGCGCGGCGACCGCTCCAGCCAGTACTTCTCGGCGCTGCTGCTGGCTGGAGCGCTCTCCGAGGGGGAAACAGAGCTGCGCATCGAGGGCGAGCTGGTCAGCCGCCCTTACGTCGAAATTACCCGCCGCATGGTCGAGGACTTCGGCGGCAAAGTCGAGGTCACGGCCGACGGCTTCTGGTGGCGCGGTGGAGGCCACTACCTCGCCCGCAGCTACGACATCGAGCCGGACGCTTCGAGCGCCAGCTACGCCTTCGCGTTCGCGGCCGCGACCGGCAGTCGCATCCAGGTTCCGGGCCTCGGGCCCGGCGCCTTGCAGGGCGACTACGGCTTCGTCGACTTATTGGAGCGGATGGGCGTCGGGGTGGAACGCGCGGAAGGCATGACCACCGTGCAAGGCGGCGCGCCGCTCACGGCCATCGACGCCGACATGTTCCACATTTCGGATACGGTCATGACCCTGGCGGCCATCGCGCCGCTCGCCCAAGGCACCACATTCATCCGCAACGTCGCCAACATCCGCATCAAAGAGACGGACAGGCTCGCGGCCACCGTGGCCGAGCTCCGGCGCCTCGGCCAAGAGGTGAGCGAGGGGCCGGATTTTCTGCGCATCGAGCCCCGGCCGCTCACGCCCGCCATCGTGCAAAGCTACAAGGACCACCGGATGGCCATGAGCTTCGCCGTCTTGGGCGCCGCGCGACCCGGCGTCTCGATTGAAGATCCGGCGTGCGTGGCCAAGACCTACCCCGAGTTTTGGCGCGATTTGGCCGCCAGCTATCCCGCGTCACCTTGGTAACCAAAAAATGACGGGGGCGGCCGTGACGACCTCAGGGAAGTCGGGTAAGAGGCCGGACTCCCGAGCGTTGCTCGCCTACTGAAAATGCCCGGCATCCGCATCCTCGGCACCGGCCACCACGTCCCGGGCCGGCCTTACACCAACCACGACCTCGCGCGGGTTCTCGACACCAACGACGAGTGGATCCGGCAACGCACCGGCATCGCGCAGCGCTATTTTTGCCCGGCAGACCAAGGCGCGGCTGATTTGGCCCTGCCGGCCGCTCAGCGTGCGCTCGAGGCAGCCGGCAAAAAGCCCGAGGACCTCGACTACATCCTGTTCAGCACCATGACGCCGGACCACCTGTTTCCGGGGTCCGGGTCGCTGCTGGGCGCCAAGCTCGGTTGCCATGGCGTGCCGGCGCTGGACCTGCGCACGCAGTGCGCCGCCATGTTGTTCTCGTTCCAAACCGCCGACGCGCTGTTGCGCGCGGACGTGGCTCGCACCATTTTGATTGTCGGAGCGGAGGCGCACGCCGGGCTGATGCCGTGGACCGACTGGGACATCCTGGACGGTACGAGCGATCGCAAGCCGACACCAGAAGCCTGGGAGCGCGCGACCAAGCACCGCGGTTGGGCCATCATCTTCGGTGACGGCGCCGGCGCCGTGGTCGTCGAAAAGTCGACGGACGGCGCGGGCATTCTGGCGAGCGACCTACATTCGGACGGCCGCTACGCTTCCCAGCTATGCATTCCGGCGGGCTTTCGCGGGCGACCGTGGACGGGTAACGCCGCCCCCGACGCGGAGTCTTGGCTAATTCAAATGGAGGGCCGCGAGGTCTTCAAATTCGCGGTCACGCGCCTGCCGCGCTCGGTCAAAGCCGTGTGCGACAAAGCCAAGGTTGGCCTGACCGACATCGACTGGTTCATCGCGCACCAAGCCAACCAGCGCATCAACGAAGCCGTAGCCGACAAGCTCAAGCTGCCGGTCGAGAAATTTCCCAGTAACATCGATCGCTTTGGCAACACCTCGGCCGCCACGATTCCAATCCTGATGGACGAGATGCGCCGCGATGGTCGCCTGCGTGAAGGCCAATTGATTTGCCTGATGGCCCTAGGCGCGGGCTTCCATTGGGGCAGCGTACTCGTTCGCGTTTAGCGCGCGTCAGTGCAGCCACCCCCCGCCGTCGTCGGGACCGTCTTCCCATTGCGTCAGCCCAACTTCGTAAAGTCGCCGTCGACTTCTATGTTGGAATCTACGCCTCAATCAATCTTCAGCTTCTTGTACTTGATACGTGTAGGGCGGTCAGCGTCGGTGCCCAGGCGGCGCCGACGGTCTTCTTCGTAAGCTTGATAATTGCCCTCGAACCAGACGGTTTTGCTGTCGCCCTCGAAGGCCAATATGTGCGTGGCGATGCGATCCAAAAACCAACGATCGTGGCTGATGACGACCGCGCAACCGGGGAATCCGAGCAACGCTTCTTCGAGCGCGCGCAGCGTGTCGACGTCGAGATCGTTCGTAGGCTCGTCGAGCAGCAGCAGGTTGCCGCCTTCTTTTAGCAGCTTGGCCAAGTGAACGCGGTTGCGCTCGCCCCCCGACAAGGAGCCCACCTTTTTCTGCTGGTCACCGCCCTTGAAGCCGAACCAGCCGCAGTAGGCGCGCGACGACACCTCCCGCTTGCCTAGCAGCATCTTTTCTTCGCCGCCCGAGATCACCGTCCACACGTTCTCGTCGCCCGACAACGCGCTGCGCGACTGGTCCACGTAGGCAATTTTCACGGTCTCGCCGATCTTCAGTTGGCCGCCGTCGGGCTGCTCTTCGCCGACCAACATTCGGAACAGGGTCGTCTTGCCGGCGCCGTTCGGACCAATGATGCCGACGATGCCACTGCGTGGCAGCCGGAAGCTCAGGTCGTCGACCAGCAAGCGATCGCCGAAGCCCTTCTTCAGGCCGCTGGCTTCGATCACCAGGTCGCCCAAGCGCGGTCCCGGCGGAATGCCGATTTCGGTCGGATCGCTCGGACCCTTGCTCGACTTGTCGACCAAATCGTCGTAGGCGGCCAAGCGCGCTTTACTCTTGGCTTGGCGCGCGCGCGGCGAAGCGCGCACCCACTCCAATTCTTGCTTGAGCTTGCGCTGGCGCGCGCTCTCTTGCTTCTCTTCTTGTGACAGGCGCGCGGATTTTTGCTCCAGCCAGCCGGTGTAATTGCCCTTGAAAGGGTAGCCCTTGCCTCGGTCCAACTCCAAAATCCACTCCGCCACGTCGTCCAAAAAGTAACGATCGTGGGTGACGGCCACCACCGTGCCCGCGTAGTCCTTCAAAAACTGCTCCAGCCACGCCACCGACTCCGCGTCCAAGTGGTTGGTCGGCTCGTCCAGCAGCAGCATGTCGGGGCGCGACAACAGAATGCGCGCCAGCGCAACGCGGCGGCGTTCGCCACCGGAAAGCTTGGCAATTTCAGCTTCGGGCGGCGGCAAGCGCAAGGCGTCCATCGCCATTTCGACGCGCGAATCGAGATTCCAAGCGTCGATGGCGTCGATGCGGTCTTGCATCGCCCCTTGCCGCTCGAGCACCTTCGTCATCTCGTCGTCCGACATCGGCTCGCCCAGCTTCATGCTGATGTTCTCGAAGTCGGTGACCAGGCCACGAATGTCGGCGACGGCCTCGTCGACGGCGTCTTTGACGGTCTTGAGCGCGCCCAAGTCCGGCTCCTGCGCGAAGTAGCCAATTTTGGTGCCCGGGTAGGGCTTGGCTTCACCGATGAACTCTTTGTCGACACCCGCCATGATGCGCAACAGCGAGCTCTTGCCGGAGCCGTTGCTGCCGATGACGCCGATTTTTGCGCCCGGAAAGAAGGCCAGCGTGATGTCTTCGAGCACGCGCTTTTCAGGGGGGTGAACGCGCGTGACGTTCTGCATCGTGAAGATGAACTCGGGCATACGCGCTTCACTACCGGGGCGGCCGCGCGCCGGCAATTGCCACGCAAAACCGGCAGCGAAACGGCC
>JAYUYU010000028.1:0-3148 GCA_043752365.1 Myxococcales bacterium
TAGTGTCGGCTCAGTGAACGTGAGCTCCGCCACGCCGCCCAACTCGGCGAAGCGAATGCCGGGCATGCGCGCCGCGATGAATCGGAAAGCGTCGCTGCCTACGCCCATACCGCGCAAGTAGAGGTTGTCGGTTAGGGAGCCTTCGAACGCGACGTCTCGCAGCAGGTAGAGTGCGTAGGCGATGGCGACTTCAGGAGCGCTGACCGGGGTGAGGGGACGCGGATCACGGCGTTCACCGACCAAACCCGCCTCGAATGCGGTCGCGAGTAGATTCGAGCCGAACTTGCTGGCCGTCACCCCAGCCCAACGCTCCGGGTAAAGCTCATTCACCCACCGCGCGACTTGCGCGCGATCGACCGTGGTGTAGCCCAGCGCTCGACGCTCCGGAAGAAAGGCGCCTGCGAACTGACGATAGATCGGATCAGCAAGCGCGGTGTGCAGGTGGCAGAGCCACGGACGCAGCGCCGCCGGAATCGTGCGCAGCTCATGCAGCAACTGCAAGGCTTCCGGGAAAGCGTCGAATCGCTCGAGCATGTCGCCCATCAGCGTGCGCACACGCGCGTCGCTCTTGAGGCCGAACCAGCGCTCTTCGAAGGCGACGCGCGCCCGCTGCGTCGCGGGAATGCCCGTCTCGACTTTTTGCCAGTAGGCGTAACAGTCGTCGATGGCCAGCGTGGTCCGCAGAATGCGCGTGTGCGCCACCGTCACCTCGCGGTGCTTGCTCGCCCGCCGTACCTCGCCCGCCACCGCGCTCAAACTCATCCCCCCGCCTCGACATACGGCAGGGGGTATTTCGGCGCCAGCGGCAGCAACGCGGCCGCCAACAGCCGAGCCAGCTCGCTGCCCTGCGCTTTGGGCGCTGCCACCAAACGCCCGCCCGGGGTCGGCTCGGATTTGGGTTTGCCGAAGCTCGCCAGCAGCGTTTCGAACGACCCCGTGGACCACGAACTGCCGACGAAAAAGCTCTCGCCGAAGACTTGCGCCGGCTCGTGCAACTGCTGCCGATGAAATGCCAGGCGGTCGCCGAGGTGTTCATCGATGCTGAAGCCGAAGTGAAACAACGTGAGCGCGCGATCCCCGAGCCCCGACTGCTCACGCGCCGCCGCGTCCACGCGGCTCGCCGCCTCGCGCACCAAGATCAAACTCGCCCAGGCCGCCGTCCGTGGCACAAGCCGATTGAACAAGTCACGACCGCCCAAGTCGTCAACCAAGTCCGACTTCCACCAGCCCAGCCGCGCTGGCTCGCCGCCTGCCTCGCCGGCCCACGCCACCGCGAGCTGCAGCGCCAGGATCTCGTCGAGGTGGGCGGGGGGGAGGCGGTCCATGCGCGGTCTTTGATTCAGCGCGGAGAACGCTGAGTAACGCAGGTTTCTAAGAGTCCAGTGGTGATGTCAATGGTTTCGCGGCTGCGGCCTCGCGCGACGGCTGCGGCACGCGATTTCGCGCGCTAAACGACTATCCTCCCCCGAACTCCCAGATGACCTCGCAGATGTGACGGACCAATGCTTGGCGCTGGTCGATGTCTGTTTTCGTGAACGACGCATGCGCCCGGAATGGTAGGCCCAAGGCCTCGGCCATCCCGAGGAAGTTGGGGTTGTTCTGATACGCGTTCGGGTGCAGGGACTTCGCGAGTAGATTTTCCTTGAGGTAGTGCTCGCATTTGCCCGAATACGGCATGGCGCCGAAGGACTGAAGCCAACGTCGATCTGCATCGGGATCCGGGCCTTTTCCAAGAAGGCGACGAAGGTGAGCCTCACGCCTTGGTAGTCGGCGTCCTCCTTGATGCGCCGTCCAAGCAGAGTAGTGGCGTCGAAGCGCAGGCCGTCGTCTACGACGACAGCGTTGCAGACTTCGCGGAACACCGCCTCCATGACCGCGACGTCGTTCTCGGCGTAGCCAAGCAGATCGATGTCACGTGTAGGGCGCGACGCGGGGGCATTCCACGCATTCAGCAGGAGCGCGCCTTTGAGCAGGAAGTGGCCGCGGTGGGGCGACTGCGCCAGACGGTATAGCAGGCGTTCGAGGCCGTAGTGCTGCAGCACCTCCTGAAAAGGACGGTGGTTAGTCTTCGCCCGATTCGTCAGGCGTGCGCGCACCGACGCCACAGTGTTGCTCGTCAGGTCACTGCCTCGAGGTAGGGACGCAGCACTCGCTCAACCCTGCAGGCGCGTGCCTGCTCGAGCAGGCGCTCGATAACGGCGCCGCGTCGCGCTCGCCACGTTCGGAGCGCTTCGAGTGCTACGTCTAGGCCGAGCTTGCTGCGGTATTTGAAGGCATCAGCGACGCTTTTCTCAGCGCTGTAGATGCGGAGCTTTCGACCATCGACGGTGCGCGTCTCGATCCCGCTTGTGAAAGCAGCACCTGAGAACCAATAGAAGCTCACGGGCGGATAGTCGATGCGTGGCTTCTCGGCACCGCGGGGCAAAGCAAGATCGACGGCATGCGGTATCTGCGTGGTGAGTTCGTGGTAGGCGAGCGCGGAAATGAGGCACACCACGCCGGCTGGGACGCGAGCTGTGACGGTGACGAGATCTGGCGCTTCAAGGTCTGGCAGAGAAGCGAGCCGGTAGACGCCGCGGCTGAGCTGCGTGATGGTGCCTGCGTCCCGGAGAGCGTAGAGGCTGCGACGGTTGATCCCGGCTGCCAGCGCCTCGGACATGCGCAGGACTCCGCCGCGCTTGCGGAAGACGTTTTCGGGGGAGGGGGCCGCCTTGGTCACGGAGACAGTATACCAGCATATATGTATATCTGTAGGTAAAATGTCTGGCTTGTGGAGGCGCCGTTTACCTCGCAATCACGCAACGCCACCGCGCGGCCCCACGCCAGCGTGGCGGCTCTACAACACCGCGCGGCTCCTCACCACTGGGGCGGCTGTACGCCTCCGCCCGGCTCGACGAAAACGTGCGCCTTTACGTCTCTTCACGGCTCTACGTCATTGTCCGTGAAACAGAATCCGTACGGCTACGGGTCTTCCCCTGACGCGCGCAGCCCGCGCCCACGACAACCTCACCCGCTCTTAAGCAACCACGCTACTCGGTGCGGGCGAGCACGGATTTGGGGAAGACCGCGGGCGCGCAGGCCCCCCTTTCGGGGGGCCGAGCACCTGCGAGTTGGGGCAAGGCAGGTGGAGGCGCCGGGAATTGAACCC
>JAYUYU010000029.1:0-3148 GCA_043752365.1 Myxococcales bacterium
GTGCCGCCTCCACCGACGGCGAGCAGGCTGGGGCGAGCCGTGCTGGCCGCCGCGCGCACCGAGGCGCCCATGACCAGCGAACGCGAGCGCACCAAGGCCCGCGTCCTCTCGGCCTTGCAGCGCCTCACCAGCGCTAACGGCTGAGGGCGCAGCAGCGTGGGCGAAGCGTAGGCAAAAGCGTGTGCGAAGCGTGTCGTGCCGCCCTCGCCGTGCGTTTCGATACAGCCGAAAATACCTGCGTTTCTGGTCGCGTGAGCGGCGCGGAGGGACGAAGATGAACCGCTCGAATGGGAACCGTACCGCTACTCGACGAGCTGGCCATCGTGGCGGCGTTGGCCGTTTTCGTCACCGTCGTTCTAGCGCGGTTCAAGCTGCCCACCGTCGCGGGGCTGCTGTTGGCGGGTGCGCTGCTCGGCCCGTTCGGGCTTCGGCTGGTCTCGTCGGTGCACGCCATCGAGGTGCTGGCTGAAGTCGGCGTCGTGCTGCTGCTGTTCTCGATTGGCCTGGAATTTTCGCTAGCCCGGCTGCGCCACGTACTGCGCCAGGTGGCCTTGGGCGGCGCGCTGCAGGTGGGCTTGACCACAGGCGTGACGACTGGGGTTGCGGTGCTGCTGGGGCAACCCGTAGGGCGTGGCTTGTTCTACGGCTTCGCGTTCGCGCTCTCCAGCACCGCTATCGTGCTGCGCGCGTTGTCGGAACGGCGGGAGCTGGACGCGCCGCACGGCAAGTTCATCGTCGGTACGCTGATTTTTCAAGACCTGTGCGTGGTGCCGATGGTGCTGATCGTGCCACTGCTGGGCTCCAGCAGCGCCGCCGGTCCCGCCGCGCTGAGCGTGGGGTTGGCGCTCGGCAAGGCGGCCGTCGTGGTCATCGGTACGGTGCTCCTCGCTCGCTTCGTAGTGCCGAAAATTTTGGGATGGGTCGACGCAAGCCGCAGCCGCGAAGTCTTCTTACTGGCGATCTTAACGTTGTGCATCGGCACCGCTTGGCTCACGTCCATGGTCGGGCTTTCGTTGGCTTTAGGCGCGTTTTTGGGTGGCATGGTCGTGGCCGACACCGAGTACAGCCACCGCGCCATGGGTGACATTTTGCCGCTGCGCGACGCGTTCGTCAGCGTGTTCTTCGTCTCGCTGGGCATGTTGTTCGACGTGCGAGTGGTAGCGGCGCAGCCACTTTTGGTGTGTGGCCTGTTGGCTGGGTTTTTGCTCGCGAAGGGCTTGCTGGCGACGCTGGCGGCCATGGCCATGCGCTTTCCTTCGCGCGTTGCTTGGCTCGCGGGCGTAGGTTTGGCGCAGTTCGGCGAGTTCGGGTTCGTGCTGGCGCGCTTGGCGCAAAGCAACGGCGTCGTCGACGAAGCCGCGGTCAGCCCGCTGCTCGCGGCCGGCATCGCCAGCATGTTCTTGACGCCGTTATTGGTGCGCGCCGCGCCGCACATCACCGCCGGAGAGCGGCTGTTGGCCCCGCTGGAACGGCTGATCGGCGTGCGCAGTATCGACGAGGCCGACGAGAGCCGAAAGCTCGAAAACCACGTGATAGTGATCGGCTTCGGCGTCGCGGGCTTGCTGACGGCGCGCGCGCTGACGGCGGCGGGTGCGCCATTCATCGTGTTGGAGCTGAACGCCGAGAACGTGCGCCGCGGCAAGGACCTGGGGCTGCCCGTGTACTACGGCGACGCCACCAGCGAAGAAGCGCTGGGCCACGCTCACTTGGCGGAGGCGCGGCTGGTGGTGCTGTTGATGAACGATCCGCAGGCTGCGCAGCGCATCGTCGACATGGTGCGCCGCGTTGCGCCCAACGTGCCGGTGCTGATGCGCACGCGCTACCTGGCTGAGCGCGAAGGCCTAGTCAAAATGGGCGCGCGCGACGTGGTGGCCGAAGAGGTCGAAGGCGCCGTCGAGGTGATCGCGCGCCTGCTGCGCAGCATCGAGGTGCCGCGCAACGTCATCGAAGCCAGCATTCAGAGCATTCGCTCAGAAACCCAAACCAGCGAGCGCAAGCAAACCCTGCCGCGTGCGCAGCTGGGCGATCTGCGCGCTCTTTCGGAGCTGAAAATCGAGTCGGTGTTGGTGCGTGAACATAGCGCGGCGGCCGGCGCCTCGGCCGTGCAAATGCGCCTGCGCAGCACGACTGGGGTGTTGGTGGTCGGCGTGCAGCGCGGCGACCAGCTGCTGCAAAATCCGGATCCGCACGCGCCCTTTCAAACGGGCGATATCGTGTACTTCGTCGGCACTACGACTGCCATTCGGGAGGCGACGCCGTTGTTCGACGGCTGAGGGGCCGTCATCGCATCGCGTTTCGCCAGCAAGCCCTGCGGGTTCTCCGCTTTGCCCAGGGATGGCAGGCACGGCCGACGCCGCGCATTGCCTTACCCGGCCCCTGTGCAGCGACTTCAGCTAGAGTCCCGCGATGCGGCGGACAGATGGTGTCGTTAGTTTTTCGGCTACCGAGGTGGGCAATTTTCTGGCTTGCCAGCACCTCACGTCGCTCGAGCTACGGGTAGAAGCGGGTGAGCTGACGCGGCCACCGCAGAACGACATCGAGCGGCGCCTGTTGGAGAAGCGTGGTCTCGAGCATGAAGCGCGCGTGCTCGAGTACTTTCGAGCACAGGGGCGCACGATCGTGACACTGCAAGCTGCGCCAGGCGCCGAGGGCACCCGTCGCGCGGCCGAAGCCACCCTGGCAGCGATGAGCGAGGGCGCCGAGCTTATCTACCAGGGCACGTTGCTCACCAAGGGCTGGGTCGGGCGGCCGGATTTCTTGAAAAAGGTCGACGGCGGAGGCGGGCGCTGGCCGCACCACTACGAGCCCGTGGACGCCAAGCTTTCGCGCGAGGCCAAAGCGCGCGCCGTGCTTCAGCTGTGCGCCTATGCGGACCAGCTGCACGAGTTGCAGGGCGCGTTTCCCCGGCATTTTCACGTCGCCGGCGGCGGCCGTGAGCTTCTGCCTCTGAGCCTGCTCACCGCCGACTACGACGCCTATTTTCGGAGCGTGCGTCAGCGCATGCAAACTTTCGTGGCCAACGCCAGCCCGCAGAGCGAGCCGTACCCCGAGCCTGCCGAGCATTGTGCCGTGTGCCGCTATTGGAAGCGTTGCGAAGAACGGCAGCGCGCCGACGACCACTTGTCGCTCGTTGCAGGCATCTCACGGC
>JAYUYU010000030.1:0-3147 GCA_043752365.1 Myxococcales bacterium
GCTTCGTCCACCGCGACGTGAAGCCCGACAACGTCTTCATCGCCAATGACGGCGACGGCCAGTTGCAGCCCAAGCTCGTCGATTTCGGCATCGTCAAACAGGCACAGCAGGACCTTGACAGTCAGCTCACGCAGCTTGGCGCGGTGTTGGGCAGCCCCGACTACATGTCTCCCGAACAGGCGCGCGGTCTCGACAGTATCGATTTGCGGAGCGACGTGTGGTCGTTCTCGGTAGTGCTCTACGAGACCATCACTGGCGAAGTGCCCTTTCAGTCGGCCAACTACAACGCGCTCCTCCGGCTCATCGTCGAGAGTGACGCGCCGAGCTTGTGCGAGCGCCAGGCCAGCGACGAACAGCTATCGCAGATCGTTCAGCGTGGCCTGAGCAAGGATCCGGCCGATCGCTACGCGAGCATGGGCCTGATGGGCAAAGCGCTGGCCAGTTGGCTCGTGGAGCAAGGCGTGACCGAGGACGCCTGCGGCGTGTCGCTCGAAGCTCGCTGGCTCTCGCGCTCCACCGATCCGTCGGGGCTGGCTCGTGTTTCGCGCTCGTCGCCGCCGGAAAGTTGGCCGGCGCCGGCGCCGCCGTCGGGCGTGCGAGCCGTTTCGAGCACGCCGGGCAAGGCGCCCACGCTGCCGCTGGCCAAGCACGCTGCCACGCCCTATGCGCCGGCAAATAGCTCCAGCCTACCTGCGCGCAAGCGCCGGCTCATGCTGGCAGGAGCCGCGTTTACCATGCTGGTAGCGGTCGCGCTCGGCTACCTCGGTGTGGTGCACTCGGGCGCCCCGGCCGGCATTGCCTCCACGAGTGGGCAGCAGCCACCGTCTCGGGCCGCCGCGCTCGAACCTGAACTGCGCGCGCCTGCGGCACCCACAGCGGCAGTAAGTGCAGCACCACCTGCCGCAACCGCACCAGCCAGGGCGGTAGCGCTCCCCCCCACCCGACCGGCGCTAAAGCCCGCGACGTCACAAGCCCCGCGCGCGAATGCAGCTACGAAGCCAGCGGCCGCGAGCGTTGCAGCAGAGTCCGACCTGCTGGCACCCTATTGAAAGTGCGCCGCCCACGGACGCGAATGCGCGCTCAGCCACACCGCCCGGCGTTGCACTCTTTCATGCCCGGGCACTTCTTGCCGCATTCGCCGCAGTTCTTCTTGTCCGTGCTCGTGTCAACGCAGCTACCGGTGCACTGCGAGTAGCCGCTGTCGCACGTGATGGCGCATTGGCTGTTGGAGCAAGTGGCCGTGGCGTTCGGCTTGGTCGGGCAAACATTGGCGCAGAAGCCGCAATGGTTCGGGTCGGTCTTGGTGTCGAAGCAGGCGCCGCTGCATTCGATGAACGGCAAGACGCAGGCAAAATCGCAGGTACCCAGCGCGCACAGGGGCGTCGCGTTGCCCGGCGCCATGCACACTTTATTGCAGGCGCCGCAGTGGGCCGTGCTGGTCGTTAGGTCGACGCACGAGCCGTCGCACGCCTGCGTGGTCCCACCGCAGACGCTGCCACACTTGCCGGCAGCGCACACCTGGCCCGCCCCGCAGGCCTTGGCGCACATGCCGCAATGCGCGGTGTCGGACGCCAAGTCGACGCAAGCGCCGTCACATTTGTCGTAGCCAAAGTTGCAGGCAATGTCGCAGCCGGTCGCGCCGCACACTGCGGTACTGTTCTGCTTGGGGCTGCAAACTTCGCCGCATTTGCGGCAATTTTGCGTATTGTCCAACTTGAGGCAGGCGCCATTGCACGGGCTGAAGCCGGCATCACAGGCTATGCCGCAACCGCCGGCGCACGTTGCCCTGCCATTGGCCACCGCAGGACAAGCGACTTCACAAGTTTGACAGTGGGCCGGATCGCTCGCGGTGTCGACACAGGAACCACCGCAGTTCGTGGTGCCGTTCGGACAGTCGGTGACGCACTTGCCGCCGGAGCATGCCTGGGCAGTCGCGCAGGGTTTGTCGCAGCCGCCGCAGTTCGCCGGGTTGACGTTGGTGTCGACGCAAGCCGAGCCGCACAGCGCAAACCCCTGATCGCAGCTACCGCCGCACACACCTGCCGTGCACACGGCCATGCCGTTTGCAGGTGCGTCGCAAGCCGTGCCGCAGGCTTTGCAATTCTTCGGATCGGTCGCAAGCTCGACGCAAGCCGAACCGCACAGCTCGAAGCCAGTCGCGCAAGCCAGCCCACACTTGCCCGCGACGCACGTGGCGCCGCCGTTGAGCGGCACGGGGCAGGCCATACCGCACTCGCCGCAATTCAGCGGTGAAGAGCTGGTATCCATGCACGAGCCGTTGCAGTTCGCGCGGCCAGCCGAGCAGCCCGCCTTGCAGGCGCTTTGGTCGCAGACTTGTGTGGCCGAGCAGGTGGTGTCGCAGTCGCCGCAGCGCGTCGGGTCGTTCGAAACGTCGACGCAAGCTGCCGAGCATTCTTGGAAGCCGACAGCGCATTCAACGGCACATTTGCCGTCCACGCACCGCGCCATGCCGCCAGCCGTCGGGCAAGCGTTGCCGCAAGAGCCGCAGTTCATCGTGTCGGTGGCGGCGTCGACGCAGCTGGTACCGCATGCCAAGAACCCTCCCTGACAAGCGAACGAGCACTGGAAGTCCAGACACACCGGGCCGCCGTTGGGGGGCGCACTGCAGGTGGTGCCACAGGAACGGCAGTTGGCTTCGTCGTCGCTGAGCACGACGCAGGCGCCGCGACACACCGTTTCGCCCTCACCGCAGACTAGGTTGACGTTGCCGCCGCCACCAGCGCCGCCCCTAGGACCGTCAGTGCCCTGGCGAACGCAAATTTTCTCGGCATTGCAAACGTAGCCTGCAAGGCACTGGTTGGAGGCGTTGCAGCCCTTCCCCTCTAAGCTCTCGCTGAGGTCACTGGTGCAGGCCTGCGTTATGCAAGCCAGCAGCAAAGCCAGCACGGTCGAAACCACGACCCGCACGCCGTACAACGGTGAACGCTGAGACATTTAGAACCGCCCCTTCACGTCGACGCTGCAAGCACCAGGCAGGCAGCCGAGGCCGACGCGCGCCGACGCCTCGGTCGATGCGTCGCGCGAGGTTAGCTGGATGACGAGCAGCGTGCCGCCAGTCACCACCAGCGCGCCGCCCACCGCAGCCAGAACCCGCGCCGTAGTTTGGCGGATCTGCTCGCGGTCGAG
>JAYUYU010000031.1:0-3147 GCA_043752365.1 Myxococcales bacterium
GATCCCTCCCACTCCGACCGCGGCTACGAGGCAGTCGGGGTGGAGCTCGAAAACGGAGGCTGCGTGACCGCCTTGATTCAGCGGCGGAATGCCGACGGCGGTCAGTGAGTCCTAGCGCCCACCGTTAGTACCAACGCTAGACCCGGCACCGCGCGCGCGCGCGCGCCAGGCGATCGACGGCGACCTGAGATTTCGGTCAAAGTCGCGTCTCGTCGGTCAAAGTCGCGTGTAGGTCAGAGTCGCGATCGGAGCTCCGCCGTAGCGGGCGTCGGTTTGAAGCGCGTTCCGTCGTAAACGAACCTCAGCGTGTACGTCGTGGGGCGCCCGAGCAGGGCAGACCTGAAGACCGACCCCAACGGGCGCTACCTTCATCACCAGAATCGCGACCCCGAGGATCGCCACGAGCGCATCCTGCTAAACTTAGTCGAGGGCATGGGCTTCACGAGCTTTGCCGGCTTCGGCGACGCCCGTCTCTCGGAGAAGACACCACTGCCTGGCATCGCCGTTTAGCCGTGCGTTTCAGGCATGAGCCGCGGATGCTTAGGGCTGGCTTGGCGGCTTCATGGTCGACCCCATCGCGCCCAGCATCTCGCGGGCAGCGCTCTGGAGCTTGCCCGCTGCAATATGCATGCTCAGGGATGAGCGGTTCCTTCTCACGAGCACCAGCCCTCGGCGTGCCGCCGCGCTCGCCTTGTTGCTCGGTGAGAGGCGCATCCGCAGTAATAGTCTGCTGCCTTGGCGCTCCGGATGGCGTTTACTTCTTCTTACTGACCACGAAGATCGCAACATTTACCGAGCCTTTGCGCATGAGTTCGGTTAGAAATGTCCATCATGCGAGGCGTGGACGTGATGGCGGCGATGGCAGTAGCAATGGCCGTGCTGCTCGCTCCGCCGGCGTGGGGCCAAACTAGGGAAAGCACGGAGCGGGCGGCTGCGCGAAAGCTGGGATACGCGGGCGTCGAGGCCTACCAGGCCAACGACTTTGGCGTTGCCAGCGAGAAGCTGGAGAAGGCTTACGCGGTGCTTCGGGTCCCGTCGCTCGGCCTTTGGGCGGCGCGAGCCTTGGTCAAGCAGGGCAAGCTCGTCGAGGCGGTCGATCGGTATGTGGAAGTAGCCCGGCTTTCGATTTCGGGTGGGGACGCTGCAGTTCAGCGCGAGGCGCAACGCGAAGCGCAGGCCGAGCTCGCGCCGACCCAAGCGTTGGTTCCCAGCGTGGTTATCCGTGTCGAGGGCGCCGGTGCGGGCTCGCTCGAGCTCTCGATCGACGGCGCTCGGATGTCGTCACAGCTTGCCGGAGAAGCGACGCCATTGAATCCGGGGTCGCACTCGATCGAGGGCAAGAGCGGCAGCGCGCATGACGTGGTGCAAGTAACACTGGAGCCGCGGGATCAGAAAGAGGTCGTGCTCCGCTTGCAGAAATCCACGCCGGCGCCTGCCGCTGCGCCTGGGCCGAGCGACGTTTTGGCTTCGCCTGCGACGGAGTCCTCCGACGGGGCGTCGGGCGCTGCGAAGCGTCGCACTCTGGGCTGGGTGGTGCTGGGCAGCGGCGCGGCCGCATTGATCGTGGGCGGCGTGGCCGGCGGTCAGGCGCTATCCAAGAAAGGTAGCCTCGACGAGGATCCGGCGTGCAAGGACGATCGCAGTTGCCCAGTCGGGCACGCCAGCGATGTCGATTCGCTCAATCAGCTGCGGACCATTTCCACCGTTGGGCTGATCGCGGGTGGCGCGCTCGCGGCCACGGGCTTCGTGCTGCTCGTCACGGCACCCAAGGCCAAAACGCCGTCCACAGCACTCTTACTGTCGCCGTCCTCCGTGTCGCTGCGAGGAACTTTCTGATGAACTCGCGTGCGGCGCTTGCGCCCCTATTGCTGCTCGGCATCGCTAGCTGCCTAATTCCCAGCTACAAAACGGATCAGGAGGCGACCGGTGGCTCCGTAGGCTCCGTAGGCTCGATAGCCGAGGCCGGCAAAATGCCGTCGGCGGGTAGCGCTAGTGGCGGTAGCTCGAGCCCCGTGGGCGGTGACGGGGCGTGCAGCGCCGAGCAGAAGTCTTGCGCCGGTGAGTGCGTCGATATCGCCGACGTCATTTACGGCTGCGGAGCTACGAGCTGCAATCAATCCGAGTGCCCTGCTGGGGGGCGTGAGTACGCCTGTTTGGCTGGCAAGTGCGTGATCGCGACTTGCGCCGCCGGTAAGAAGGCGTGCGACGGTAGGTGCGTAGCCATCGACGATCCAACCTACGGCTGCTCTGCCGACGGTTGCGACGCCTCCGCTTGTCCCAACCCAGGCACGGACACGCTCACTTGCTCCGGCTCGCTGTGCGTCGTGGGTGAGTGCGACGCGAGCAAGAAGAAATGCGCCAGCAACTGTGTCCCTCCCGACGCCAACTACGGTTGCGCCGACCCAGGCTCGTGTAGCAGCTGCGCTGCGAACGAAGTCTGTAACGGAACGCCCAGCAAATGCGCGTGCCTTCCCGACGACGTGGAGGCTTGCAGGGGCAAGGCCTGCGGACCATCGATCAACAATTGCGGCCAGTCCGTCACGTGTCCGGACACCTGCGTGGCTCCAGAGAGCTGCGGCGGCGGCACGGCAACTGCGAACGAGTGCGGCTGCTCGCCCAACAACGCTTGCTCGGGCAAGCAGTGCGGCTCCGTCAATGACGTGTGCGGAGCCACGGTGAACTGCATGAATACTTGCGGCGGTCCCACGCCGGCGTGTGCCAGCAACACGTGCGTGGAGTGCACCGCGGCAGCGGACTGCCCTGCCGTCGTGTGCGCCAAGGCCACTTGCACGAACAACAAGTGCAGCTACGGCACCGTGGCGACCAACTCCAACTGCGTCGGCGGCACCTGCTCCACCACCAATGTGGGCATTTGTAATCGTCCGCAAGTCACCGTCGGCACGTTCAAGATCGACGCGACAGAGGTGACGCGCGGCGCCTACCTCGCCTTCGTTCAAGCGAAGAACGGCAACACCGCGGGTCAACCTGCCGCCTGTTCCACGAACACTAGCTACGTGCCGCCCACTGGTTGGCCGCCAGCATTGGCGGACTACCAGATGCCGGCGGTCTACGTGGACTGGTGCGACGCCTACGCCTACTGCAGCTGGGCCGGCGGTCGCCTGTGCGGTAAGATCGGTGGCGGCACGC
>JAYUYU010000032.1:0-3145 GCA_043752365.1 Myxococcales bacterium
CTGCTCGACTGGATGCAGCCGCTCGTGCCCAAGCACGCGCTCGACGACGCCGCGCTGGCGCGCGAGGCCGAGCGGCGTCGCCTGTCCAGCGCGGACCGCGCGAAGCTGTCGCTACGAACGACGACCTTCAACCGGAACCCGATCGGTACCGGGCCGTTTCGCTTCTCGGACTGGCGCTCGGGCCAGTACATTCATTTGACGCGCAACGAGCAGTACTGGGGCTCCAAGGCTCAATACAAAGACTGCTACTTTCGCAGCATTCCGGACTACCTGACCATGGAGCTCGAGTTCGGCGCTGGCGCTTTGGACATGTATTTGGCCCAGCCCCACCAGGCCCAGCGCTACCGCGACGATCAGCGCTATCAGGTCGCATCGGCCAACGACGGTTACTACGCGTACATCGCCTACAACATGCGACGCCCGTTGTTCCAAGACGTACGGGTGCGACGCGCGCTGGGCATGGCCATCGACGTGAACAGCATCATTGCTCACGTGCTGTCCGGTGAAGGCAAGCCCTCCACTGGCCCGTTTTACTCGAACACTCCGTACTACGATCCCGAGCTGAAGCCGCTGGCCTACGATCCGAAGGGCGCGCTCGAGCTTTTGGCACAAGCGGGCTGGCACAAGAACGCCGCGGGCGTGCTGGAAAAGGACGGCAAACCGTTCGCGCTCACGCTCGTCACGAACGCCGGCAATTTGCAGCGCAAAGCCATCATGACCATCGCGCAAGAGGCGTGGCGCAAGCTCGGTATCGAGGCCAAGGTGCAAGCCTTCGAGTGGACGGTGTTCCTGGAGGACTTCGTCGACCAGCACGATTTTGACGCGATCATCCTGGCCTGGGGCGGCGCTGCCATCAACCCGGACCGTCACTCGATTTGGCACTCGAGCCAGACTAACGACTACCAGTCGAACCACGCCGGCTACCAAAGCGCCGAGGCCGATGCGCTAATCATGAAGGTCCGCGAGACCTACGATTTTGACGAGCAAGTGCGGCTGACGCGCCGCTTGCACCGCTTGATCGCCGAAGATCATCCGTACACGTTCCTGTTCGAGCGGCTCACTCCCTACGTGTTCGACAAGCGCATCGCGGTGGCCAAAACGGAGCCTGCTGGGCGTGAGCGCCTAGAAAAGCTGAGCACGCCGCCCTCGGGCGAAGTCTTTCACTCGTTCAGAGAGTGGCGCAAGGTTTCAGGCTGGCCGGAGAACGTCCGCTGATGTGGCGCTTTCTGGCTCGCACGCTGTGGCAACGCCTGCTCTTGCTGTTCTTCATCTCCGTCATCTCGCACGCCGTCATTCACCTTGCGCCGGGTCAGCCGACGGAGGTCGACCCGATGAACCCGATGATGAAGGCCGAAGACATTGCGCGCATTCGCCAAGCGTTCCACCTCGACGACCCGATTTACCTGCAATACTTTCACTGGCTGCGCGACCTTTTGACCGGCAACCTGAAGTCGTTCCAAAACGGGCTGCCGGTTTTGCCGCAAATCTTCGAGCGTTTCATGAACTCGCTGCCGCTGTTCGCGTGCACCACGCTGGTGGTTTGGACCTTGTCGTTCCCGACCGGCATTCACGCGGCCGTGCGGCGTGGCTCCAACTACGACCGCGCCACCACCTTCATCGCGTACGCGCTGATCTCGGTGCCGGGTTTCTTTCTTTCGTACCTGATGGTGCTGGGCGTGGTGCAAGTCTTCAACCTGCCCGTGATTGGCCTGCGCACGTTCGGCACAGAGGGGGCGACACCGTTGGTGCGCGTCATGGATCGCATCTGGCACCTGGTGATTCCTTCGCTGATGGCCGCCTTGACCGGCATCGCGGTGTTGTCGCGCTACGTGCGCTCGCAAATGCTGGACGTCATCGACCAGGACTACGTGCGCACCGCGCGCGCCAAGGGCCTGGACGAAGACACGGTGATTTACGGGCATGCCTTGCGCAACGCCCTGTTGCCGTTCGTGACCATGTTCGGCTTGCTGCTGCCCGGCTTAATCAGCGGCTCGGTGATTTTCGAGCAAATTTTCGCCTGGCCTGGGCTCGGCCTGCTCGGCTACGAAGCCATCATGGCGCGTGATTTTCCGATGATCTTGACGCTGAACTTCATCGCAGCGTGCCTCACGCTGCTCGGCATCTTCATCTCCGACATCTTGTACGCCGTGGTCGATCCGAGGATTCGGGTGCAATGACGGACGCCGCTTTGCCCGAAGCCGAGCAGCTCGCGCCCGCTGAAACTCCGTTCCAGCAGGTGTGGCGTGCGTTCCGCAAGGACCGCCTGGCCATGGCCGGCCTCTATGTGCTCGTGGCGTTGCTGGCCTTGGCGCTACTGGGTAAGGTCCTGACCGAATGGTGGGTCGTCTTCGATCCGACGACCGTTCGCTTGCCGGACAAGCTACGCCCGCCGTTCAGCCTGCCCTCAGCCCAACTGCAGGGGGCAGACTCGCCCACTTGGGGCATCTACCCTTTTGGGACGGATGAGCTGGGACGCAACGTGTTCGCGCGCATGTTGCAGGGCTCGTTCGTTTCGCTATCGGTCGGTATCGTGGCGGTGAGCATCTCCTTGCTGATTGGCGTTAGCTTGGGCGGGGTCGCCGGTTTCTACGGGCAACGTAAATGGGGCCCCTTCAGCGTGGACGGCGTCCTCATGCGCTTCACCGACGTGGTGCTGTGCTTCCCGACGTTTTTTCTAATCCTCACCGTCGTCGCGCTGCTGCCGCCCAGCATCTACAACATCATGATCGTCATCGGCATGACCAGCTGGATGAGCACGGCGCGCTTCGTTCGCGCCGAGTTCATGTCGCTGCGCGAGCGGGACTTCGTCACGGCCGCGCAGGCGCTGGGCCTACCCGAATGGCGCATCATTTTTCGGCACATGGTGCCTAACGCCATGGCGCCCGTGCTGGTCTCGGCCAGCATCGACGTGGCTTACGCCATCCTCACCGAGTCTGCTTTGTCGTTCTTGGGCTTTGGCGTGCGGCCGCCGTTTGCCACCTGGGGCAACATCTTGGCGGATGGCCGCAGCTACATTTTCGACGCTCCGTGGCTGTTCGCCATTCCGGGCACCGCCATTTTGCTGGTCGTGTTGGCCTTCAACCTGGTGGGTGAGGGGCTGCGCGACGCCATGAACCCCAAGCTGCGAAAGCGAGCCAGCTAGTGC
>JAYUYU010000033.1:0-3144 GCA_043752365.1 Myxococcales bacterium
AGGAAGCGCTCGCGCCAAGTGCGTGCGCGCTTTTTCGCAGAAATTGCGGCTCGAAACGCAATACGGACCGCGTAGTGGACGACGTTGCTCTCGAAGCGGAAGTCAGGCAAGGCTCGCACGAAAGACATGAGAGCCTCTTGGATCGTGTCCTCCAACTCTGCGTGATTGCTCCGCAGAATGCGCTTGACGGTGCGACGAACGTCAGGCGCAACGTGGTGAAGCAGATCGTGGGTAGCCTGCACGTCCCCGCCGAGCGCTCGCTGCACGAGAGCGTTCTGCAAACCCCGCGGCACGCTTTCGTCTCGAGGCTCGCGAGCGGGAAACGGCAGTGCTTCGAGCGGCGCTAGTCGCATGCGTTCGCTCACACTCTGAACCGGAGCGTAGCCGAGCACAATGCGGTCTCGGTGACTTTCCGCTAACCTGCCAGCATGCGTGTCAGCCCCGCCGGTGTCCTCCTGCTAGTGAGCACCGCGCTTTCTACGGCGGCTTGCTATGACGACGAGCGGCTGGTGGGGGCGATTGCCGATGCCCGCGCTAGCACGGCCGGTGCTTTCACGATGGAGCCAGAGTCGCTCGGACCCTTCGGCCCTCCGCGTCTGATAGCAGAGCTCTCGGATCCCGACAGGGACCTGTACGATGCCGCACTTTCTGCCGACAAATTGCAGATTTTATTTCGCGCGGAACCCCGCCGCAGCCCTGGGACGGGGCGCTCGGAAATCTTGAGGGCGACGCGTAGCGACCCAACCGCGGCCTGGGGCGCGCCACAGCTGGTGGAGGCGATCGACGCGCCTGACGCCTGGAACTTGGCACCGGAGCTCAGCTTGGACGGATTGAATGTCTGGCTCTCCTCTGACAGGTTCATGACGGTGGGCGGGCTGGACCTGTGGGTCAGCAGTCGCCCGGATCCCCTCAGCTCCTGGTCTGCCCCGGACAACATTGCCGCGCTCAACACCGAGCATTGGGATACGGATGCCGGCATCGACACCAGCCAGCGCTCCATCGTGTTTTCGCGGCGAGCCGACGGTGGGGACGCCGAGCTGTTCAGCTCCGCACGTTTGGGGGCGACAGAGCCCTGGCAACCAGCGGAACAGATTCAAGAGCTGAGCTCGCCAGCGGACGAATGGGACGCAGCGTTCGCCAAAGACGGCCTCTGCCTGTTCTTCGCGTCGAATCGTAGCGATTCCACGGACTTGTTTGCCTTGCACCTCTACCAGGCGACGCGAACCGCGCTGGACCAGCCATTTTCAGGCGCGGTTCTCATCGAAGAGCTGGCCGCCCCGGGCGCGACGGACGAAGATCCCTGGTTCTCCAACGACGCCCGCCACGTGGTGTGGACCTCGACTCGGGGCGGACGCAGGCAACTTTACGAGGCGTTTAGGTAGGGCCGGGCGGCGCTCGAACCGACGCCCCCCATCGAGCGGTTCTTTTTTTGATCCAAACGCGGGGCAGGCCTGCCCTGAGGCGGTGGTGAAGGCGTTAACACTGATACTGCTGGCTTCCACGCTCTGCCTGGGCTGCGAAGCGAAGCACACGGACCCGGCGGGTGGAGAGTCGCCAACCAGCGGGGCTGGCCAGGCAGCGGGGGGGCAGCAGCAGATTCCACCCACCCAAGCCCCGCTGTTTCCCGGACGCGGCACGCTGCAGCGCCTGAATCGCACCGAGTACAACAACACCCTCCGGGACCTGCTCGGCACGAGCCAGCGGCCTGGCGACAATCTGCCCGCGGAAGATATTTCCGCTGGCTTCGACAACGTGAGTGAGGCGCTCAACGTCTCCTCGCTGCACGTCGAAACCTATTATGACGCGGCCGAACGCCTGATTGACGAGGCGCTAGCTGCCGGTGCCCCGCGCCGCGAGCAAATTTTAGTCTGCGACGTGGCCCTCGGCGGGCACGACTGCGCTCGGAGCATCATTCGGACCTTTGCGCGACGCACGTTCCGACGCCCCCCCTCGGAGGCTCAGGTCGAACGCTTGATGGCGTTCATGGCGGTGGCGGCGGCGCAGGGCGACCCGCCGCTGGTTGGCGTCAAGCTGGCGCTTCGGGCGGCGCTGGTGTCGGCGCGGTTCCTGTTTCGAGTCGAGCTGAATCCGGAAGTCCTCCCAACCATGCCGTGGAAAGTGGACGACTTCGAGCTCGCTTCGCGCTTGAGCTATTTCCTGTGGAGCAGCTTGCCAGACGAAGCGCTGCTGCAAAAAGCCGAGGCCGGCTTGCTCGGCAACGAGGCGCTGAGCGAGCAGGCCACGCGCATGGTCGGTGATGCCCGCTCCGCGGCCCTGACCAGTAATTTTGCCGGTCAATGGCTGCAGTTTCGAGCCGTTCCCCGTCACCAGCCGGACCTGGTCGTCTTTCCTGAGTTCAGCTCCGAGCTGGCACAGTCGATGGTGGGCTCGACGGAACGCTTTTTCCACGAGCTGCTGAGCACGCGCCTGCCGCTCGCACGGCTGGTCACTGCCGAGACCGTGCCCGTGGATCTGCGCTTGGCCGCCCTGTATGGCGTCCCCGGCGTGGCCGATGAGAGTTGGCGCTCAGTAGCCACTCCGCCGGGACGAGGCGCGGGAGTGTTGGGGCACGCTTCGGTGCTGATGGTGACCTCCGAGCGCGGCCGAACCTCGCCGGTGAAGCGAGGCGCTTGGGTGCTCTCCAACTTGCTTTGCAGTCCACCGCCACCGCCACCGCCCGGCGTGGAGGGCCTCGACGAGGGTCCCAGCAACGAAGCGACGTTGACCGTGCGCGAACGCCTGAAGCAACACCAGACTGCCCCTGCCTGCGCGGCCTGCCACGCCACGATGGATCCGATTGGCTTCGGCCTCGAGAACTTCGACGCTATTGGCCGGTGGCGCACCGAGGAGCACGGCAAGCCGCTCGACACGCTGGGTATTCTCCCCGACGGGACGTCCTTTTCGACCGCCGAACAGCTGGGGCGCATCGTGGCCAGCGACCCACGCTTTCTCCGTTGCGTCGCGCAGAAGCTTTCGACCTACGCGCTGGGACGCGTCATCGACGAAGCGCGAGACACCAACCTGATCACCGAAATGGTGGACCAGGCCAGCGCCGCCGACGCCAGTCTGCTGAGCATGGCGCTCGCGTTGGTAAAGAGTCCCTATTTCCTCGAACGCTCGCCAGAGCCGTTGGGAGCGCCGTAA
>JAYUYU010000034.1:0-3141 GCA_043752365.1 Myxococcales bacterium
GCGAAGTACGCGCCTGGGGTCTCGAGCGTAGGTTCTGGTTCGGAGACCGCGTCGGCCGAGCAGGCGGTAAGCCACAGAGCCGACAGCAGCATGGCTCGACGGAACGACATGGTGAGGCAGCATACCAGCCACGGTAGGAGCGCGGCGCTTGGCGTCATTTCAGCCCCACCTGGACACCAACGCTGCCCGTGGCGATCGTGGCGGCGTAGGGGAAGGCCTGACTGGCAGACAGCTCGAACGAAGCGGCCAAGGTCTCGCTGAACGGATACATCGCGCCGGCGCCGATTGAGACCACGGCGTCGCCGGCACGCTTCCAGACGCGCAAGGTTTGCTCGAGGCTGTTGCCGCCTTGCTGGTAGAGCGCCAGCGGGTCTTCGCGAGTCTTTACGTCCGCTTCGACGTCGAACTCGGCGAAACCGGCGGCCAAACTCACGAATGCCCTCCAGTTGCTCTGCGCGAAAGGGTCTTTGCCAAACCAGTAGCGCGCCACTACCTCGGCCGAGTAGGGCACGAAGCCCGCGCCGCCCGGCAAGGTCGGCCCGTCTCCTGCGACGGCGTATCCGACGCGAACACCGAGTGAGGTTTTGTAGAATAGCAAACGGTCGTAGCTCATGCGCACGCGCGTTGCGGCCCAGCCTAGTGCCAGCGGCGCGTTCGAGTAGAGGGGGCGCCCCGTGTAGACGGCGCCGTCACTCGTTCTGAAGCAGGCGTAGCCGGAGCTCTCTTGGCTAGCCACCGAGCAGGCGCCCCGAGCCGAGAACGCACCAACACTCTGAGCGACATCGACGCCGAACCAGTTCTTGCGCCGCGGCTCCTCAGTGCAGTAGCCATCCCAGCCGCAGCTCAGCCCGCCCTCGCAGTCGCTACTCCTGTGACACGGAATGCGCTCGACCTCTTGACTGGGGCAGCCGGGTAACCCGGGCGGACATTCCACGGGGTCCGGACACTGAAGCGCTCCCGCTGCAAGGTCGGGGCGCGCGCTTGGATGATGAATCGCTACGATGTACGGTTTGCTACGTGTTCCGCTGAACGCAATCACGGCGCCTTGCTCGTCGTGGAGTCGAATGTAGTAGCGAATCTCGCTGGTCATTTCGCTCACTTCGAGGCAGGGGATGGCACCGACGTAGCGCGCCTCCTCACGACGCAGCTCCAGCGTTCGCCATTCTTTCACGCCAAATACCTGATAGTGGAGCAGCACGCGTCGGGCTGGAAGGTCCAGCGGGACCACGAGCGAGATGGGAACCGGAGTGAGTATTCCTTGCTCGGTCGTCTCGTTGGCGGCGGGCACGTGCAGCAGGCGCGGCCCGCTCGGCTGCGAGTCGGCCGCGCCTGCTGCTGGCGACAATGCCGCGACCATCGCCAGCACCAGTCCCCAAACCAAAGCCCCGGCCTTCATTGTGGCGCCTCGGTCGAGGGTGTCGCGGTGCGGCGTAGGATCAAGAACTCGACACGCCGATTGCGGGCGCGCCCTTCCTCCGAGGCATTGTCGGCGATCGGGCGAGTCTGACCGTAGCCATGCGCGCTCAAACGTTTGGAGTCCACGCCATGCGCGACCAACCAGCCCACGACGGCCCGGGCGCGAGCTTCAGAGAGTTGGAGGTTGAGCTCGGGTGTGCCCGTGTCGTCCGTGTGCCCCGCCACTTCGCAGCTTTGCAGCTCCGGATGGCCCTGCAGCACCGCTACGACCTGCGAAAGCAACTCCGAGCTGTCGTCGCGAATGACGGCTGTACCTGTCTCGAACTGAACCTGCTCGGTGATGGCGATCTGCGACTGCTCTAAGGCAACCTTTGGCTTCGGCGGCGGGCACCCGCGCTGTTTGGCATCGCTGCTCTCCACCCCCGCCTGATCGGGGCACGCGTCATCAGGGTCGACGATCGAGTCCTGGTCGCGGTCCGGTTGTTCGGGACAGCCGTGCCGTTTTTGCGTGATGCTGGGCTCGCCCGGCGTACGCGGACAGGCGTCGATGGTGTCGGGAATGCCGTCTCCATCGGCGTCTGAGGGCACGGGAGGGCAGCCGTGCATCAGCGGGTCTTCGGAGGTTTCGCCGCGCAGGCTGGGACACATGTCGGCGTCGTCGGACACGCGGTCGGCGTCGGAGTCTGGCGGCGGAGTCGGCTCTTCGGGAGAAAACAGGATGCTCAAGAGCCCCCGGTAGTCCGCCGCGCCTGGAGCGCGCCCCAGTGTTGGCCCGAAGGCGGCTCCGATTTCGAATGGCCCGCCCAGTAGACGGTGTTGGAGATGAAGCAGCAGCTGGCAGACGCTGCTCCGCGGGTCCAACAACCGCGCGCCGTTGCCGATTGTCATGTTCAACGCGAGCTCGGGCCCCAGCCGGGTCGAGTGCGCTGCGTCGAGCGTGAACCCACTTGCCAGGGCGAGCTGAAGCGAGGAACCGATACGGGTTGGGAGGATACCCGGCAGCGTCTGACTCTGCCGCCACTCGAACCCAAGAGTGAAAGCCGAAAATGAGGTCGGACTCTGGTGACCCAACGCCACGAATGGTCGCAGCAAGGGGCCGGGACTGCCCGAATACTCTGTCGTTGAAAGTGGAGCCGAAGCCGCCAATCCCAACCCCAAGGCGAGCCCGTCTGCCTGGCCAAAAACTCGCCCGCGCAGGCTGAGGCTGGGGTCCCCGAGCGCCATGCCCTGCGAAGCTGGCGCAAGCTCTGCCGCAAAGGATTGACGCTCACCAGCCTCGCGCAGCAAGACCGGTAGCTCGAGCGCGACGAGCCAGCGATGACTGAACGCAAACGACGCTAGCGCGTGCGCCCAGAGCTGCTCTTCCACCACCAAGTGGACGTCCTGGTTGCGCGAGACCAGGGCCAGCGGCGCGCGCGTGTAGTCGAAGACGAGCGCTGCGCGCAGCAAACGGTCACCACGAGCGCCGGGCGACGCCGCCAAAAGCGCCGCATCGCCCGCAACGAGGCTCGCTGGTGGCTGGACGTCGACTCGCCGTTCAGTGGCCAGCGACGACGGCGCGACCAGCAGCAGGGCCGTGCTCGCCAGCACTCGAAGGCGCAAGCGTGCTGAGCCCAGCGCCATCGACGTGTCGTGGCCCGGTCGTCGCTTCCTCATTTCGAGATGGTGATCAGCGGGGGAGGTGGTGTCGTGGGCGCAACGCTCATTTGGAACAACTGACACAGC
>JAYUYU010000035.1:0-8004 GCA_043752365.1 Myxococcales bacterium
ACAGAAGGATCCTTTTCATGAACGCCGTTACTGCACCGCTCGCTGGGCAGCCCGAAGATACGAGTTTCGAAGGGCCCCACTCCGAAGCACGAGCGATTATCGAGAGCGCGAAAATCAGCGACGTCAGGCGTCCGCGACGCTTGCGCGCGCGGCGTGTTCGCACCGACGAGCTTCACATTGACGGACTCGAAGTAGCGGGGCACCACGCCACCATCGGCGGGTTTCGCGGGGTCGTAGAGGACCTGTCACTGACCGGCTTGGCGCTGACGCTGAGCGACGCAGCCGGCAAAGGCAATCTGATCTTGAACGGAGATCGCCTCGAGCGGCTCGAGGTGACGTGCCGCAACGCGGTGCTGTACCAGGGCGACGCACACGTACGCCGCGTCACCGAGCGGGGCGCGGATTTGGTGATTGGCGTCGAAGTGCAGTCGAGTCGAATCGACTTGTCGGAGCTCTATCGTTTCGGCGAGAAGCACAGCTTTTCCGATCGTCTGTTCTCGGCGATGGAGCCGGAGGAAGACGACGTCACCGACGCCTTCAAAGTGTGGGTAACGGACTTTCGGACCTGGCTCGAGCGCGTAAAAAACTTTCTGGACGCCGAAGAGCGAGCGTTGGAAGATTTGGACCAATTCAGCCGCGAAGAGGCGCTCCGTGCCTACTTGGCCGAGGCCTCACCGCGCCTGGTACAGCGTCTCAACCAAGCGTCCGCCAAGCTGGTGGAGCTAGTCGGGGGCCTGGCCGAAGAAGAACACCCTATTTACCGCAGCTACTACAAGTCACAGATTCTGCCGCTGCTCGCGCACTCGCCGCTGCTGCGCCGCGCGCACGTAAAGCCGCTGGGCTACGCGGGTGATTACGAAATGATGAACATGCTCTACCGCGACCACGCCGAGGGCGCGTCGCTGTTCGGCAAGCTGCTGAACGTCTACGCGGCGCAAGAGCGCGCCGCGCAAGCCAACATCAACCGCCTGAGCTACTTAGGTCACAAGATCCGTGCCGCCATCGAGGTGCGAGGACGCGTGCGTTTGGCCAGCATTGGCTGCGGGCCGGCGCGCGAGCTTTCCGCCTTGCTGGAGCAGTACCCCGAGCTAGGTCAGCACATCGAGGTGGCGCTGATCGATCAAGAAGAGCGTGTGCTGACGTACTGCGAACGCACGCTGTCGCCGCTGGCCGTCAAGACGGGGCTGAAGGTGCAGTTCATCGGAGAGTCGGTGCGTCGCCTGCTGACCACGCGAAAGCTCAAAGAGGCCTTGGGGGAGCGTGATTTCATCTACAGCGCGGGCCTGTTCGACTACCTGAACCATCGCAGCTTCCAGGCCCTCTTGGGCGTGCTTTACGACGCGTTGGCGCCCAGCGGGCATCTGATCGTCGGCAACGTGGCGACCCACAACCCCAGCCGCTTTTTCATGGAGTACTGCCTGGACTGGTTTCTGATCCATCGCAGCCCCGAAGAGCTACGTGACTTCGCGCGCGCCTTGTCGCCGGGGCCGATACGTATCGAAGTGGACGCTGAGCCAACAGGAGTGAACCTCTTTCTACGGATCTGGAAGTAGTATCGGTCGCTGACTCCGATGGTGGCTCCCAGCGCGCAGCAGATAGCGTTCGAAGACTCGCTGAACGAGCGCAACTTGGCGGGCGCGCGCCTGGGCTTCTTGTTGTCGGCCGTGCTGATGCCTGCGGGCTTCATGCTCGACTGGGTTACCGAGCCGTCGCTGGCCGGAGAGTTCTTCGTGGTGCGCATGCTAGCGGCGGGCGCGGCGCTGTTGCTGTTGGCGCTTTCCTACTGGGCGCCAGCCAAACGCTTTCCGGTCCTGCTGGGCGCGGGGCCGCCGGTGGTGTGCGCGGCCGGCATCGAGATCTTGATTTTGCGGCTGAACGGCGTGGTTTCCAGCTACTACGCGGGCCTCAACCTGTGCATTTTGGCGGTGGCGGTGCTGTACGTTTGGCGCTGGCAACGGGCGTTGCTGGTGAGCTCGGCCATCCTTGGCATTTGGCTGGCGCCGGCGCTGCCGCTGGCGCTAGCGGGCAAGCTGCCGTTCGCGCCGTTCTTCAACAACCTCTACTTTTTGAGCCTCACGCTCCTCATCACCGTGGCGTCGTGCGTCATTCGCTACGGCAGCGCTCAGCGCGAGTTCATGGCGCGGCACGAACTGTCGGAAATGACCGGCGAGCTCTCGAGCACGCTCGAGCGCTTGCAGGAGCTGGATCGGCTCAAAAACGAGTTCTTCGCCAACGTGTCCCACGAGTTGCGCACGCCGTTGACGCTGATTTTGACGCCGGTAGAGGACCTGCTCGGGCGTGCCGTGTCGAACGAGCTGCGACCAGCGCTGCTGGTCATTCGCCGCAATGCGCACCGCTTGCTGCGGCTGATCGACGACCTGCTCGACTTGGCGCGGCTCGACGTCGGTGGGCTGCGCTTGCACGTGGCCGAGCTGGACTTGAACGACGTGGCCACGCGCTTGGCCGAGGTGTCGCGCCCTGCCGCCGAAGCGCGCGGCATGACGCTCGAGCTAGTGGTCGGGCCCGGCGAGCTAGACGTTTACGGTGACCCCCACCGTGTCGAGATTATCCTCACCAATCTGCTGGGAAATGCGCTGAAATTTACGCCAGACGGCGGAAGCATCGCCATCCGCGTGACGGCCGACGGCGCCACTTGTCGCGTCGACGTCGAGGACAGCGGGCCCGGCATACCGCCCGAGGAACTCGATCGAATCTTCGATCGCTTCTACCAAGTGGAAGGCTCCGAGCGGCGCCGTCAAGGTGGCGCCGGGATCGGTTTGTCGCTCGCGCGGAAGTTGACCGAACTGCACGGCGGCCGGCTCTCGGTGAAGAGCAGCGTCGGCGTTGGCTCGACCTTTTCGGTCACGCTGCCGCTGGGGCGCGAGCACTTCCGCAACGAGGTGCTGGAGCGACGTCGCGTCCGGACGGACGAGCACCCGGGGCGTCGTGCGTCCGACCGTGGCTTGTCCATGCCGTTGCCCGAAGCACCGAGCGAGCTGCTCGAGGGTGACGCCCCTCCCGTGCGGATGGATCGCGGGCGACGCCCGCTGGTGCTGGTGGCAGAGGACGAGCCCGACTTGCGCGAGTACATCGAAGCCTCGCTGCGTCCGTATTTCGACGTGGTGACGGCAGCCGACGGCGCGCTGGCCCTCGCGGCGGTCAAGGCGGAGGCGCCCGACTTGGTTTTGACGGACGTGATGATGCCGGGCACGAGCGGAACGGACCTCTGCCGCGCTATCAAGCAGGATCCGCGGCTCAAGAGCACTCCGGTCATCGTTCTTACCGCGCTTTCGGCCACTGACAACGTGTTGGACGCCTACTCGGCGGGGGCGGACGATTTCGTCACCAAGCCGTTTCACAGCCGCGTGCTGCTGGCGCGCATCAACGCCCAGCTCAGGCTGCGCTCGATCGGCCTGCAGCTGGCCGATCAGGCCCGCCTGGCTACCGCTGGAACGCTGGCCGGTGGGGTGGCGCACGAGGTGCGAAACCCGCTGAACGCGGTACTGAACGCCGCTCGGTCACTGCCCGGAGTGAAGGGCCGAACGGAGCTGGAGGGCAAACTGCTCGGCATCATCATCGAAGGCTCGCTGCGCATCGAGCGTATCGTCGCGGCCCTCGAGGAACATGTTCGGCCGGCCGAAGACAACGCGATCTTGCAGTGTGACCTGCAATCTGGGCTACGCTCCTCGATCGAGTTGCTCGAGCACAAGATGTCGAACGTGTCGGTCCACTTGGTTTGCGAAAGCAGTCGCGCGGTCGTCGCTTCGCCGCGCGAACTGAACCAAGTCTTCTTGAATTTACTCGACAACGCCGTGAGGGCTGGGGCCAGGACCATTTGGGTCAGAACGGCGGACGAGGGACGAACGGTGCGCGTATCGATCAGCGACGATGGGCCTGGCGTGCCCAAAGACGTGGCCGAGCTGATCTTCGAGCCATTCTTCACCACCAGGCCGGTGGGGGAAGGCACCGGGCTTGGCCTCTACCTCGCTCGGCGCATCGTGCAAGAAGCGGGCGGCAGTCTGACGTATTCGCCTCGGGAGGGCGGGGGTGCCGTGTTCGGCATCGAACTTCCAGCCATCGAGGCAGCTGCATGAGCGTCAAGGTATTATTCGTCGACGACGACCCGGCAAACCTGGTCGTGTGTGAGGCCGCTTGCGGTGCTGATTTCGACGTCGTAACGGCCAGCTCGGCCGAGGCGGCGCTCGAGTGCATGCGCCGGGAAGAGGTGGGCGTCATCGTCGCCGACCAGCGCATGCCCGGCACCACCGGCGTTGAGCTGCTCGAGCGCGTGCGCATCGAGTACCCCGACACCGTGCGCGTGCTGATCACCGCGTACAGCGACATCCAGGCCGCAATCGCGGCCATCAACCGCGGCCGCGTGCGTCGCTACCTGCGCAAGCCCTGGGAACCTGGCGAGCTCAAGGCTGAGCTTGCCGACGCGCTCGATATCTACGCGATGAGCCGCAAGCTCTCGGCGATGGAAGTGCGGCTGCGCGAGACCGAGCGGGTTTACGCGCTCGGCATCGTGGCCGCCAGCATCGCGCACGAGATGAAGAACCCCATGATGTGGGTGACCAACAGCTTGTCGTTCGCGCAGGGCGAGCTGCGCAAATTGTCGGAAGGGTCCGGCCCCGGCCCGGTCAAATCGCGGCTCGAGGAGATCGAGGCGGGCCTGACGGACACGCGCACCGGCGTCGACCGAGTCATGGACATCGTGCGCGGCATCGAGCTACCGATGCGCAGCGATTCGGGCAGCCTGAAACCGGTCGACTTGGCCGAGGTGTTGCGCCTCAGCTTGCGCTTGGTGTCGGGCGAGCTGATGCGCTGCGCGTCGCTCGAGCTGGACGTCACTTGCGCGCCGAAGATCAAAGCCTCGGCGACCAAGCTGGGTCAGGTCGTGCTCAACTTGATCGTCAACGCCATGCAGGCAATCTCGGCGCGCCCACGTAGCCAGAACGTGATCAGCGTGCGGCTCCGGCTGGAGGAAGGCTGGGCCGTGCTCGAGGTCGCGGACAACGGCCCCGGCATTTCCGAGCAAGACCTCGGCCGCATCTTCGACCCGTTCTTCACCAGCAAGGCGGGCGTCGGTACGGGCCTTGGCCTGGCCATCTCGCGGCGCATCGTCGAGGAAACCGAAGGCAGCTTGGTTGCGGGCCAAGACCCGCAGCTCGGCGGCGCCCGCTTTACCGTACGCTTACCGCTTTGAGGTCGTGTTGCCCGGGCAAGCGTCGGCTGGCGAGTCGAGCAGCTGCTCGGGTAAATCGCAGGCTGGCGTGTAGCGTTGATCGAGCTGGGGCAGGCTAGCAGCGCCGATCGACTTTTCGCGCCAGCGTCGACGCGGCGGTGAGGCGTCGAGCCAATGGAAGCTGTGCTCGCGGCTGTCGAGGTGGACGTACTGCGTCTTGGGATGAGTGTAGACGCCGACGCCCGTGCGCGGAATTTCTCGCAAGTAGCTAGCCAGCGCCTGCGCCTTCACGTTGCGCAGGCGAAAGTCGACCGCGGCGCCCGTGCCGTGCGGGCCTTCGCGGCGACGGCCCGGCTTCCTGTAGGCCGACACGACCTCGACCTCGTAGCTCTGGAAGTGATAGGCGGCCTTGAAAATGAGCTGCAGCGTGCGCCGATCGATGCGCGTGGCTGCGTGGTGCTTCGGGGAGCGGGCGTCGCACAAAAGCTCGTCGAGCTGCTGGGCCGCGGCTTCGTCGACCTGACCTCGGGCGTCGTAAAGCGTCAGCTCGCGAGCTTCGCGCGTCGTCTGGTTCTCGATGCGGAGCGCGCGCAGCTGCTCGAAGCGCGTCGGCGCTGGCCGCACCGGCCCGGCGTTGCGAAGCAGGGACGCGACCACTGGTAGCCTGGCCAGGCGCGGGGCGCGGGATTCGGCCGCCGGGGCTTGGCGTGGCCACAGCGCAAACGCAAACCCCGCGGCGCCGAGCAAACCCGTCAGCGCCAGCACGGAGAGACCGAAGCGATGCGGGCTCAGCGGCACGCGATCAGCTTCTCAGAGCGAACGCCGCGGAGCAACGTGGGTAAAAGTGCGCCGCGCTTGGCTGTTCGCTTATTTACTGGCCACTCTGGTCGAGGCCGCTTTCGCCGGCGGTTTGGCAGAAGCCTTGGCGATCTCCAAGAAATCACGGCCCAACAGCGCACCGAACTGATCTCTCACCTCGACCCGCAGCACCCATGGCCCGGGCCTGTCCGTCGGCGGCACCGTTCCGATTAAACGATTACCGTCCCGCGTGAACGTCACTTCGATAGGCTCGATACCGAGCTTCACCTCGGTCTTCAGCTCCAAGCCTGGCGGCACCGCCTCACCCTCTTTGCTGCGCAGCTCGACGGCGATTTGCACGGCGTCCGTCGGCCACACCGCTCGGCTGGGCCCGAGCACCACGTGCGCGTACAAGCCTCGCGGGCGTAGGCGCGCGGTCGTCGGGTACACCGAGCCTTTCACCCGAAAGCTGACCATCGTGGTTTCACCGCGGTAGAGCGAGACGGCCTGCGAAGCCGGGACGTAGCGGCCCGCGCCCTCGTAAGTCATTTCCAACCCTTCGGTATTAGAGAAGCGCACCTCTTGGCCCTTGCCGATGAAGATGTCGCCACCTGCCGTGTAGCCTCCGGGCGGTAAGCTCACGCCGACGACGCGTAGGGCCTCGGGCTTCGACCAGCCTCCGGCGATGCCGTCGGCGTCGACCGAGCGCGCCGTCAGCCAATACTGGCCGGGCACTACCGGCGTAAACGCGTCGTCCAGGCGCGTGCGGCCGCGCACGTGGCGCAGCTGGACGCCGCTACCGTCGGCCGCTTGCAGGCGCAGCTCGTAGCGCGCAGCGTCGCTGACCTTACCGAACGCGATGCCCGAGATCGCGACGGGATCGCCGGGTGAGAACCACAGGCGCTGACCGGGCGAAAGCGTGGGCGCCGCGACCGTGGGCTCTGGCGGGCTGCCGCGCTCGCCACTGAAGCGGGCCATCGTGCCGGGCGCGAGAGTCTGCCAATGCTCGGCGGCCAGCGTGCGCACGTCGCCTTCGGCGCTGGCCACCGTCGACTGTTCGCCCTGCGCGAGCAGCGTTGCGCGTCCGGCGCTCACGACAGCCGACACTTTGCCAATGCTGCACAGCACCGCGCTCTTCGGCTTGGCGGGCACGCTGACGTCGACGCGTCCGCGCACCAGCGAGAAGCTGTAGGTCGTCGTTTTCGAGCCGGGCGCGAGCTGCAGCTGCTGCGGCTTCGGGAACAAATGCACGGCGGTGCCGGGGGCGAGCGTGAGGCGAGCCTGGCTGGGCAGTTGGTACTCGGCGCCGTCCGGGCCAGCCGTGAAGACGCCGCCGCTGCTGCTACCGGTGCCGGCCACCACGCCGGTTTTAGGCGCCGCCGTTGCCGAGCTGGGCGCCACCACCACTACCAGTGGCAGAGCGCTGGCGGCGCACAGGGCAAAGCTTGCCACCAGCAGCGCCTTCGAGCGAGAGATCGAACGAGACACTGTCATGCGCACGAGATACGGCGCGGATGCTCAGGACTTGAGCTGTGACGGGTGAAAATTTGAGCCTATGATGCCGACCTAGATGGCCGCCTCGTCCAAGCGTTCGCGTAGCAAGGCCGTCACGAAGAAGACCGCGTTGCCCAAGTCGGAGCGCCGTCAGCAAATCTTGAGCGTGGCTCGTGACGTCTTTGCACGACGCGGCTACCACCAAACCACGATCGACGACATTGCCCTGCAGGCGGGCGTGGCGCGCGGCACCTTTTATCTGTACTTCGAAGACAAGCGCGCGGTTTTTTCCGATCTGATCGATCGCTTCGCGTCACAGCTGACGATGGCGATCGTGCGTATCGTCACCGACGACGCGCAGCGCCCGGTCGTCGACCAGGTTCGTGAGAACATTCGCGCAATTGTCGCGACATGTCTCATGGAACGCAGCATGACGAAGATCCTCTTCACGGACGCCGTGGGCATCGACCCAGCCTTCGACCGCAAGGTGTTCACCTTCTACGACACGGTCGTGCAGCTTTTGACCG
>JAYUYU010000036.1:0-3140 GCA_043752365.1 Myxococcales bacterium
GTGTCGGTAAGCTCGCTCATCAGCAACGGCGACTTGGCGCACATCGAGCTGCACGCCGTCGACGGTTCGGGCATCGAACCGGATTTCTTGACCAGGGACGCGCGGGCGCTGCTCAGTCGAGAGCAGCAACAATTGCCCACGTTTTCGCGCACGCATTGGCAGGCAGGCGATCGCCTGATGGTCAACGTGTTCAATCAAGACCTGATCTGGACCGATCTCGAAGCCAGCTCGCAAAGCGAAGGCCTGGCTTGGGGAGTACTGGCCCGCGCCGGTGACGCGAACGTGCGCCCGACTCATCCAGCGTTCAACTCCGCCGGTACCGCGCTCGCCTACACCTCAGGGGCATCGGGCTCGATCACCAAAGCCGATAACACCGATGTGTTCGTGTTGCCCTTCGCTGATCGCCTGGGCGGGTCGCCCGCTCCGCTGGTTGGCGCGAGCGCGCCGGAGACGAACGAGTTCTACGCGGCGTTCTCGCCGGACGATACGCTGGTCGCTTTCAACCGCGCGCCGCTTTCAGCGAACGTTCCCAGTAGCCCCAGTTTGGATTTCAGCTCCACCACGACGTACAACAACCCGTCGGGTGAGCTGTTCGTGGTGGGGAGCCAGGGCGGCATCCCCGAGCGTCTCCAGGCCAATGATCCACCCGCCTGCACCGGCAAGCTGAGCCCCGGCGTGGCCAACAGCTGGCCCAAGTGGGCACCGCAAGCGCAGGTCATTGCCGACAAGACCTATTACTTTCTGACGTTCTCCTCCGGCCGCGTTGATTTGACGCGCCCGCAGCTGTACGTGACGCCTGTCGTGGTGGATGCCTCAGGTGGGGTCTCGACCTACCCCGCGCTCTATCTTTGGAACCAGCCGCCCGACGAAGGCAACCACACGCCGGCCTGGGGATTGTGAGAAAGTCGGCCAATTCGGGCGCGGATGACGAATTTGTGAGCCAATGGCGGGCGAGCTGCGGTCCTCTAATCAGAGCTTTCCATGCCACTGCCCCGACTGCGATTGATCGCGCCCACGGCGGGCACCGGCACGCCTGAAGCGGGCGAACGGCCCGCGGCGGCCGCGGCGCACGACGAGGTGGATCGCGCGTTTCGCATGCACGCAGCTGACGTGGCCGCGCGGGGCCTGGTCATGCTGGGCAGCGCCGAAGAGGCCGAAGACTTGGTGCAAGACGTGTTCATGCGCGCGTTTCGCGCCATCGGCAGCCTGAGCGATCCCGCGGCGGTGCGCTCCTGGCTCCTGACCATCGCGGTGCGCGAGGCGCTGCGGCGCTTGAAGAAACGCCGGCTCGGTCGCTTTTGGTCCAGCGCGCAAGACATCGACTTCGAGTCCCTGGCAGATCCGGGCGCATCCCAAGAGATCAAGCTGCAGATCGGCAGCTTGTTCCGCGTCCTCGATCGACTGCCGCCCGAGCTGCGCGTAGCCTGGGTGCTGCGCTTTTTGGAGTGTGAGACGACCGAGGCGGTCGCCGCGGAGTGCGGCTGGAGTCTGTCGACCACGAAGCGCCGCATCGCCCAAGCCCAAGAGCGCGTGCTGAAAGCGATGGGCTCATGAGCGCGCACAAGGACGAGCTCGAGCAAGTTCGCGCCGGCTTGCGGCGCTGGAGCGAACGCGACGTGGAGCTTTCGCTCGCTGAGCTCAAACGGCGACGTGATGCCGAAGCGCGCCTGGCCGGCTCCCTGCCCGAACTCCGCCAATCGATGCGACGCTGGGACGCCCAGCAAGTCGAAAACAGGCTGCGCTTTCTGCGCTTTGTTCTGAACCAGGCGGGCCCGGCCGGGCGCAGGCGGGTGCTGGCAGGGGCGGCCGTCGTGGTTGCCGCCGCGGTTGCGCTGGTGACCTGGCGTGGCGTCTCGGGCACCACGCCCAGCGCCAACCAGCCGCGGACCGCTTCGCTCAACGAGGCTGCGTCAGCACCCGGGGTGGCTGCAGTCGTGCGCCACCTGGCGTTGGCCGACGGCAGCGGCGTCACGCTACCGGACAGCGCCAGCCAGGCGCGCGTGGCTGAAGATAGCCCCAAGCAGGTCACGGTCGTGGTCGAGGGCGGGCGCGCTCAGTTCCGAGTCAAGCACCGCGCCGAGCGGCGCTTCTTGGTACAGATTGGCGGCGTGCAGGTCGAAGACCTGGGCACGGTGTTCCATGTCGAGCGCGGCTCGCTCGAGGTTTCGATTGAAGTGCTCGAGGGGCGAGTTCGGGTGCTCTGGCAAGGTCAACGGGCGGAGCTGTCGGCAGGCGAGCAGGGACGTTATCCGCTCGCTGAGACGAGCGTGGCCAACGACCCAGCCGGCAAGGCGCCGAGCGCTTCTGCCGCGGTGCCCAAGGCGCCGGCTGCCGACCTCGCCTGGCGAGCCGAGGCGCGCGAGGGCCGCTACAAGGAGGCTTTCCAGCTACTGGAGCGCGAGAGCTTTGGCTCGGTGCGCGACGAGCCCAGCGATTTGCTGCTGGCCGCGGATGTGGCGCGCCTGAGCGGGCACGCCGAAAAGGCGCTGCAGCCGCTGCGCAACTTGCTGCGCCGGCACCGCGCGGATCCGCGCAGCCCGGCAGCCGCTTTCACGTTGGGCTCGGTGCTGCTGCGCGATTTGGGACGAGCTAGCGAGGCCGCTCAAGCTTTCGAGGATGCCGTGCGACTCGCCCCCTCCGGTAACCTGTCCGAAGACGCGGCGGCGCGCGCCGCCGAGGCGTGGTTCAAGGCGGGCCAGCGCGCCCGCGCCGAGGCAGCGCTCCAGCGCTACCAGTCCCAACACCCCGCCGGGCGCCATCTAGCTTTCCTCAAGCGACTGATTCAAAGTCGCGACTGATGATCTCGGCCGCGGCCCTCGGGCTCGCGATTTCGTTGTCGCTTACGAGCTCGGTGGAGCACCGGGGACGCTCGCTTGAGCTCCGCATCGACGACTGCGTGGACGCGGAGCGGGAGGAGGTCCTGCGGCTCGTGCAGATCGAGCTCGGTAGTGCCACGGGTCACGCCGCGGGGCCGCGTAGCATCACCATCACGTGCACGGCCGAGCCGGACGTCGTCAAAGTCAGCGATCCTACCGGTAACGAAACGAGCTCGAGGCTGGTCGACCTGCGCGCTCTGGGTGGCGCCGAGCGCAGGGCCCGAGCGCGCGAGCTGGCCCTCGTCATTCGTGAGCTGCTCGACA
>JAYUYU010000037.1:0-7999 GCA_043752365.1 Myxococcales bacterium
GTTCCGCGGTCTCGAGCTTGCCCTGGCTCGCCGCCTGCAGCAGCGGCTCGTCGGGCATCGTGCCGGTGAACAGGTAGGAGAGTCGACTGGCGGTTTCAAATGGCGAGAGCCGAAGCGCCGCGGACGCCGACGGTGCCGGCATGCCAAATTCGATGCGATACAGGAACAGCGGAGACTGCAGCAGTGCCCTCACGACGAGTTCGACGGCGGTAGCGAGACCCGACTCGGCCTTGTTGCTCGAATAGAGCGCCTGGTAGTCCGCCAGCTCATCCGCCTGTAGTGGGCGTCGAAACGCCCGAGCGCCAAATCGAGCGATGAACTCCGCCGCGCACGCGTCTTCAGCGCCAGTCGCCGGAGAACAACCCATGAGCTTGGGCAAGTCGGCGACGGCCTGCTTAGCGAGCGCGTCGGCAGCGTTCTCGAAATCTTCGACGATCGCTGGGCTGAGCAGCGCGCTGTCCGCGCCATTCGTGAAGCCGCGCTGGGCGGCCTCGGCCACGAACTTGTTCGCGGGGCGTGTGCTGTCACCGAGCAAGTCTCGAACGGTGTTGTTGTATTCTTGCCGCGTCAGTCGCCGCAGCGGGGAATTTTGCACGAGCGGCGTGCCGCAGCCGTTCGGCTGAACCATGTCGGTGGGGCCGGTCGTGGGGGTGCCCAGCGGCGCCGGTCCACCCTCCGGAGAGCTGAGCGTCGCGGTGCAACCGGCTAAGAGCCCCGGCCACAGCGCCAGGCATAGAACCCAGCTGGCTGTTCTGCGCGGCTGCTGTTGTTCGGTTTCGCCCATTAGTAGTGAGTCGCCCGAGGGGGTGCTTTCCGTGCTGGGGGCCCCAACATATCGGAGCAGTTACCGGTTGCGGCCTGCGCGCCTGGGCAAGGAAGGCTCTTCTAACTAGCCGAGTTTTTCTCGGGCAAGGACTCGAGCGAATCTTCTAGGCTGGCGAGCACCGCTTCGGGGTTGGTCGGTTGCGCCATCGCATCTGCCACCGGATCGATGCGGTTATGCACGGACGGCAGATCGCGCCGAAGCTCTTCGAGCAGGCTGATCACTTTCGCCGCTTTCTGCTCACCCATCAAATTGATCTGCAGCTCCAAGTAGGCGCGGCGCTCGACGTGCTTTTGATGCCGGTTTTGAGTGGTTAGAACCATCGTGCTCACCAGCGCCGCGTACAGCCCGAGCGCGCCCTGTAGCCAGAAGAACGGCGGAGCATCCCAAGGGGTTCGGCCCATGCCGGCCAGCGCGGCGTTCGCCACGCCCCAAGCCAGAGATAGGCACAGAAGGCCGTAGATCGTGCGCGGTCGCCCCACCAGCGATGTAAGCTTCTCGATAAGCCTCTGGTGCCGACCGAGCTTCTGCTCGGCATTCAGATGCATCGAAGCGATGGTACCGACGTGGTCGTTGACCGTGGGCGCTTCGTCGGCGTGGGGGTCGTGGCATGTCCGCAATAATGCAAGAGTTGCGCCACGTTGGCTTCGATGGCGGGGAAGTCGTAGCCCTTGTTGAGCTCGATTCTGAGCCCCCGCGGAAGCACCAGTCCACCGCTGTTCACTTGAACTCCAACCTGCCCCGCTCCTAACCCCGCTCTCAGTTTGCTGGCAGCGCTGTGCCGTCGAAGTAAGTGCGCGCTAGCGATAGGGCAGAAGCTCCGACCTCTGCGCCAATGCGACGCCCATCGAAATCGTCGTGGCTCACATGAATGCCGCCCCAAACCCGGGACTGCCCGGCCTGATCCGCGGCATCGAAGTAGGTGGCCCACTCCAGCCGCAGCGGCCTGGTGGGTCCCTTTTCGAAGAAGAGGTAGCCCGGGTCGAAGGTCTGGCTGGCGTAGCCTCCCGGGAAGTAGTCCGAGCCCGTGATGCCTGCCAACACGACTGCGGCAGCTCGACTGAAGGTACTGTGCCCGGAGACATAGCCCGGAAAGGCGGGAGTAACGAAGGTGCGTCGCTGGTACGGCATCCACTCGAGCGCGCGCACCCAGCCCACTCCGCCGACCTCGGCCTTCCGGCTTCCCGGCTCACCACGCCAAGAGCGCACGGCGACCTCGCCCACGAAGCGCGCAAGGTGCGCGTGGCGCTCACCCGGTGCGGAGCTCTCTGCGCTGATGACCTCGATCAACCCTTCCTCCAGAGGGAGCCCCTGTCGCGAATAGCCGGAAAGGCCTCGATCCGAACGCTGGCCGCGCTCGGCCATGAAACGAATCAGGGTGATGGGGCGCGAGGTCACGTATTTGCGCTTCAGCTCCCAAGCCGCGATTCCGGCGTCATGAACCGCGGCGTTCAGCGCTAGGTAGACGTGAACATCCCAAGCCAGAGCGTCGAGCGGCTCGCCGCGGCCGAACAAGCGCCGCTCGAGCGCAGCGTCGTCGGCGACGTGGTTGGCGATGGTGTTCCAATGACCAGGCGGGGTCTCGGAAGTGGGACCATCCGCCCAGAACTCCGCCAAGACGCGGCCGAAGTCACCGCGCAGCACGCGTTGCGGAGTGTAGGCGACGCCGGTCACCGGGTTCTGCGGATGGCCCGTGCCAGCGTTCGTGCCGAGCGGATTGTTGCCCAACGCTCCGGGGGAGATGTCGATTTCGGTCTCGTCGGCTGCGTCTAGCTCGGACGAACGTCGAATGGCGTCCACGGCCGCTCCAACGAGTCGCTCATCCAGCTCAAGCGGTGGCTCCCCCATGTCGAGGTAAGGTTCCCCTTCAACGGCGCGCACCAGCGAAAATGGCGTAACTTGACCCCAGTGACCGCCGATATAACCCTGCGCGCCGGCGCCCGCAGGGATGCCATTCTGCGTCTCCGCCTTGGCTAAAATCAGCGGCTGCCACTTGAGCGGGTCGTCGGTGCCGGCGCCGGGGCGGTCCACTACCAAGCTCGAGTTTTCCGGCACGAAGCCTTCGGGATCCGCGTAGTTCTCGGCTTCGTTCGCGCCGTCGCTCGCATAGTGCTCGATCAGCGATCGGCCGATCCGGTTGCCGAGCGCGCGTGGGCTGTCGCCCTTGGTTCCGGTCTGCGCGGGGTCGTAGCCGAGTCGCTCCATGAAGGCGTCGAAGCAGCTTTGCGATACCGGACCGCCAATGGCGGTTTGGTAGCGGTGACTGAGCACGCGGTACGCGGCGTAGGAAATCGCTTCAGCGCGGGCGGCCTCCACGTCGTCCGCGGAGAGCCGCTCCGAGACGAGGTAGCCGCTGGCGAGCGAGTCGTACGCGGCCCAGGCGTCCCACATCGCCAGAGATAAGTGAAAAAGGTTGCGGGCGTGCACGCCCGGGCGGGGGATGTCACGTCGAATGGCGTTCAAGATTTGCTCGTCCCAGCGCCGCGCAATGGATCCTTCGGGAACGGGATCGATCGCGATAGCGGGGCAGCTCGGGGCAGGGGCCGGCTCAGGCTCCAGCACCATTTCCCGAACGCCCTTGCCGCTGTAGAGCGCGAGTCCCTGGTCGAGCTCCGGCGTCAGCACGTCCCCACCTGCCGCCCACACGCCGCCCTTCGGATCCACCCAGACCGCGTGCAGCGATTCTGCCGCCCCGAAATCCAGGCCCGAATCGACCGCGGCGAACCCCTTGCGATCACCTTTGTAGATGCTGCCTGCCACACCCACCGCCCAAATCCTCCCCGACTTCTCGACGCAGGCGCCCTGGAGCAACGGTGCGGACTCCGGAGTCAGATCCTTGATTTGACCTCGCGAGCTCCCCAGCAACATGCCGCTGCTACCGCCTCCGACGAACACGACCTCGTCGCCGCTGCCGTGCACCGTGAACAAGATCTCGTCCCCGCCGGTGCGCTCGAGCGCGAAGCCGTCGTTCGCATTGCCCCGCAGTACGACGCCATTGCCGCCGACGACCCAGACCTCTTGCGCCGAAGTCCCCCACACCTTGAACAGCCCCGGCTCATCCCGATCCTGATTCTCCGGCAGTGTGGTCGGCAAGGCGAGCGCCACCACCTTGGCCCCGTCGTAGTGCCAAACGAAGCCATTTTTCCCGGCGACCGAGCCGACCGCGTACACGTCGTCTTCGGCTGCGGCCCAGATGCCGAACACCGTGTGCTTGCCCAGCCCGGGCGTCGGCAGGCGCACGAACTCGTCGTTCTGGTAGCGAATGAGACTGGCTTCGGTGCCGCCGAAGAACACCGGGCCGCTTTGTAGCGCGTGCACCCACCAGAAGTCGCCGCGGGTCCCCGAGGCCTTCCGCTCCCAATCCTCCCCGTTCCAGTGGAGGACGACTGGGCCCTTGCCGTCGTCGGCCCCAGACATCCAGACGTCGTCCTCGGCGGTGCCGTGCACGCTGAGGAGAGCTGCCGCTTGGCTGTGCGCCACCCAAGTCCACGGCTCCGGAGTCGGTTCTGGCTCAGGCGCCGACGCAGGGCCGCAAGCGTTGAGCGCAAGGGCCGCAAGCCCGATAAGTAGCAACAGTGGTTTCTGCGTCTGCGTCATGGTCCCTCGCCTCCCCTATGTCTTCTTACAAATCTGCGGTGCTGATCACGCCGGCTTGCGCTGCAGACGCGACCGCGCCGGCTTGGCTCTTCACCTCGACCGACACTTCCACCAGCACCCCGTCACGCTCGGAGTCCAGCTCAAACAGGCCGGAGGTCATCACGGTTACGGGAACCAAATCGCAATTGCCGTCGTCGCCGCAGAAAAATAGCTGGGGCCGGGCGGGTGCGGGCGCCACCACTTCCGCCAACGTGGCCAGGTTCTTGAGCGCAAACGTGACGAAGGCCCGGCTACCGAAGCCGCGGCAGCGCACACCCAGAAACAGGTGAGTGCCGCCTTGCCCGAACGTTTGGAGCCGCAGCTCGGCGCCTGGCGAGAGCGGCGCGAAGTCCAAGCCGTCCTGGCCCGAGGGGGCACCGATCTCTGCCGAGACCATGAGCTCTTCCGTCGCTGGTGCGGCTGGGTCCGAACAGCCGAGGGCGAGCGGGAGCATGAGCATGAGCGCTAGCCCGCAAGACAGGACTGAAGAAAGCGCCACGGCTCGGATGCTAGAGCAGATTACATGCCACCCGCAGGTAGCAGCGGCTAAACTGCCGTGGTGCCTGCACAACAGACGGTGGTAGTCGGGCTGGCACCGCAATTGCACAACAGATTAGGCCGGCGTAAAAGCGGCGGTTTGTGTGCCGGGTTGTGCCATTTCACGAGTCGAGCACGCAAGCGATGTCGGGGTAGCGCGTGATGCGCTGTCCCTCAGAAAGGATTACGAGCATGAAACGAGCACTCAGTTCATCCCTATTGGGAGGCGCCCTAGTCCTGGGCATGGTCAGTGCGACCGCGCCGGCAGCAGCCTGCGGCGGGTTCTTCTGCTCGCAGTCGCAACCGGTGAATCAAGCCGCAGAGCGCATCATCTTTGCCGACAATGGCGACGGCACGGTTACGGCGGTGATTCAGATCCTCTACGAGGGCCCCTCCGAGAAGTTCTCCTGGCTCTTGCCGATTTCGTCGGTGCCCATGGGTGACGAGATCGCCGTTGCCTCGAACCTAGCGTTCCAACGCCTGCAGGGAGCGACCAACCCAAACTATTCGCTCACCGTGCGCGTCGAGGGTACCTGCCGCTCGGAGGGCGATTTCAACACTGCAGATGGTAGTCAGAGCGCGGGGGGCAGCGCTAGCTCTGGGCCCCGCAACGCGGAGGGCGGGAACGTCACCGTCGAGGCGACCGGCATCGTGGGCGCTTTCGAATGGACGGTGATTTCAATCGATCCGGCCTTGTCCAAACCGGTAGACGCCGCCGTCGAATGGTTGGGCGCGAATGGCTACGACGTGCCTGAAGGCGCTCCCGCGCTGATCGGCCCGTACCTGGATGACGGCATGTACCTTCTGGCGCTGCGCCTCACGAAGGGCTCAGATGTCGGCTCCATCCGGCCACTAGTGTTGACCTACGAGGGCTCGAAACCGAGCATTCCCATCAAGCTCACCGCAGTAGCCGCCAACGCGGATATGGGCGTCATGACGTGGGTTTTGGGAGACGCTCAGGCGGTGCCGCAGAACTACCTTGGCCTCGAGCTCAACGAGGCACGCATCAACTGGTTCAATGCCTCCAGCAACTACAACAGTGTCGTGACAGCGGCAGCGGACGAGGCGGGCGGGCAAGGCTTCGTGACGGAGTTCGCCGGCAGCTCGAGCACTCTGGCTCAAGCTGTGTTCACGCAGTTCGACGAGAGCCAATGGGCGTCGTTCAAGAGCTCGGTATTTCCCGGCTTCCAGCAGATGTTCGATAGCGCGTTCAACACCTACGGTCAGTGGGACGGCTTCTGGGATGCCGTCAGCGCTGCCGTTACATTGCCAGCGACGGTCAAGCTCGCCGACTTCAAGCTGTGCCCCAACTGTTACTCCTCACAAGTCCAGTTTTCGCCCAGCGTCTTCGTGGAGGCGCTCGAAACGGGCGTCATTGAGCCCGTCCGCCTAGTTCAGAGTCTGATCAACGCGCACCCGATGGTAACGCGGCTGTACACGACGCTGTCAGCTGATGAAATGACGTTGGACCCGTTGTTCACGTTCAATCCGGATCTGCCCGACGTGAGCAATCAGCACACCGCGGAGCGTGTGATCGAGTGCAACTCCAACGTCGGCCAGTTCGAGGCCCCGTGGCGCATCGAGCTGCCACAAGGAGACATCATCCGCGGCGGCCCTCAGCAAGTCGGCATGTGGCCCGCCGAGCTGGACTCCCAGCCTGCGAATCGCCGCATTCTGCGCCAAAGCGAAGCTGGTGAAGGGCGTCTGATCGAAAACAACGCCGAGCCCATCGACAAGCAGGTGACGACCTACAACGACTCTCTGGACTTGGCAGCTGCGAACGCCCGCGGCGGGGGGTGCAGCACCTCAGGCTTCGGCGCCAACGCCGGCACCTGGAGCCTGCTCGGCCTCTGCGCGGTACTTTTCGGACGAGCCCGCCGTCGCAAGAGCTGAGGCCGTCTAGATCTTGGCCGGCGTCACCACGCCGGAAGAGATCCTGCGCGTTACGATGGCCGACTGAGCTTACGGTTCAGCGCGGACAACGATTCGGCGAGTTGTCGAGTACTCGTCTCGAAACGAGCAACTGCGCTGCTGAGGAGCGGCAGTATTCGCGAAGCCGGCGACCTTGCTACTCGGCGCAAGCGCCGGCCGCGGCGTCGCAATCCACGATCAGACCGGAAGCGTCGACGTGGTCCTGATAACAGCTAATCCGCGACCTTGCGGCGCTCCGATCTTGAAAGCAGGCAACGTAGAGGTCGAGTAGGTCGCTCTCGCTGAGGCCGGCGCACACGGCCAACGCCGGCGAACCCATTGCGCAGCCAAGGTCGGCAAAGTCATCCACAGTGCAGCCCGCGCCCTCCGCGCTGATCTGGCAGCCCTCCGAGATGATGCCTTCCTGCGCCATCCCCACCGGGCACGCAACTTCTTCGAGAAGCCCGGCATCATTGCAGAATTGCACCGTGAGCGAATCCAAGCAACGGACCGCCGTCCCGGCGCAGGGTTGACCCGTGCTGCTGCTGCCGCCGCTGCCGCCGCCACTGCCACTGCCGCCGAGTCCACCAGGGCCGGCGCCGCCCGCGTTGTCGGGCGGCTTGAGGGGAGGAAGCTTGCTGTCGACGCAACCGACCAGCCGATCGCACGAGTCGTCCAGGCACGCCCGCGCGTCGGCGATGGCCGCGTCACTATAACGCGCGGTCAAGCCCCTGCACTCAGCCAGAGTGGTGTGCTCGGGAAGCGAGCAGCTGCTGAGGGCCTTTAGCAAATCCTCGCAGAAGGCGGCGCCGCTAGGGCTTGGTCCAGGGGCTGCCTCGGCCGCGCAACTTTGCAGCGCGCTGCCGCTTAAAAGCTCGGCGCAGCTTTGATCCTCCAAGCACCGAGCGAACAACGCTTCAAAGTCGGCTCGCTTGCTGCGCAGCATTGCGCTCGAATTTGACTTCATGGAGCTGCATGGCGACGGCGTGCGGACCGAGAGCGTGCTTCGGACACAAGCTCAACAGGTAGCCAGGCCGCTGGCGCGCCTGATCACGGATCTGAAAGCCGCCGGGCTCTACGATCGCACGGTGA
>JAYUYU010000038.1:0-18509 GCA_043752365.1 Myxococcales bacterium
GAGTGCGCGCGCTCCGCAGGCTTTTGGTCGACCACTCGGACGTCGATACCTTGCTGAAGTAGCCTCAGCGCTGCCAGCAGTCCAACCGGACCGGCGCCCACGACCAAAACCTCTGTGCGAACTGGATTCCGCGAGCTAGTCGATGCCATGTAAGGTGGGGGAGCAACGATTGTGCCTAAGGGGCACCACCGATAGTGAATGCGCTAGCGTCTCATTCATCAGCTTCCCGTAGACGAGATCGCGGAGCGATCCATTGACGACGGCCACTACCGGTATCGGCAGCCACGCACAGATATGCTTGATTTCGTTGCCATGCATCTTGCTCCAGGAGGCTCACCAATGGCTGGATCCGTTCTGAAGGGCGTCGAGCCCGAGATGGAAACTAGGCAGAGCGTCCATGACCGCGAATAGCGCCCCTATTAGGCACTATATGACGACTGGCGTGCTCACCATCGCCGCCGGCCAATCCATGTCGGTGGCGTATCAAGTGATGCATGAGCATCGAATCCGGCATTTGCCCGTGATTCATGCAGGCAAGCTAGTCGGAGTCGTGACCGACCGCGACCTTCACATAGTGGAGCGGCGACCCGGTGTGGGTGGCCCACCCTCTGCGGGATCTACAGCCCGAATATTCCGCGCTTGGACGCAGAATATTCGCGAGTAGCCGACGAAAGCATCGAGAGGTGGTGGCAATCAAAGTGAATAGCGCAGCCGACCAGGCTGGCACCGATAGTGCTTTAGCAGTGGGGATGATCCTTTGCGGCACTGACCTCTCCCCCCTCTCGGAACCCGTCGTGAAGGCTGCGGCCGCGGTGGCTCGCAAGCAGGACCGCGAGCTGCTGCTCGTCACGGTGCTGGCGCAAGAAGACGCGAGCTCACTGACGAGCGCTCAGGTTCGGCTCGAGCAGGACGCAGGCGAGCTGCGCCGCGACTTCGGCGTTAGCGTTGAAACACTGGTGGCGCGGGGCGCTCCGGATCAACAGCTTCTCGAGCTGGCGCGGCAGCGTCAGGTCGCACTCGTCGTCGTCGGCGCTGAAGGCAGCTCTAGGCGTCGGCGCCGTCTGGGTAGCGTCGCCGAGCGTTTGTGTCAGATGGCGGAGGTGCCCATTCTGGTGGTGCGGAACGCGGAAGGACTCGCGAGCTGGAGCCAAGGCCGACACGCGCTCCGCACGTGGGTCGCCTCCGGTCTGGGGGATGCGTCAAAAAGCGCGCTTGCCTACGTCGGGGATTGGCCCGACTTGGCGCTGACGGTAGCGCATGTCGCTTGGCCCTACGGCGAGCACTATCGCTTGGGTGTAGCGGGCCCCATGCCACTCGATCGCTTGCGCCCGGAGGTACACCATCAGGTGCTTGAAGATCTTGGCCGCTGGATGGCCGATGTGCCCTGCCGATCCAGTCCCAAACTGAGCGTCACGCCGGGCTGGGGGCGCGTCGACTCGCATCTGGCGCAGCTGGCCCACGAGAATGAGGCTGATCTCATGGTCGTGGGCAGCCACCAGCGGGATCTCGGCGAGCGAGTCTGGCACGGCTCCATCTCGAGGAACGTCGTGCACGAAGCCACGTGTAGCGTGCTCTGCGTGCCGCAGCGTCACGGCGCAGCGCGCGTGGCCGCAGCCCCGCGCGTCATCGTCGTGCCTACGGATTTTTCGGTGCTGGCGGACCGCGCCATCCCCATTGGCTACTCGCAGCTCGGTCACGGCGGTACGCTTCATCTGGTGCACGCAGCGGGCGACACTCCCAAGGATGAGCACGACGCGCTCAGAGTCAAGCTTCAGAGCCGCATCCCAGCAGGCGCCGCATCGAGGGGAATTCGTACGGAGCTTCACGTCATCGCAGCCGGTGCTCCGTGGTTGGCGATTTGGCAGCAGGCAGGGCGAGTCGGCGCGGACTTGATCTGCATGTCGACCCACTCCCGCAACGCAACGGCGAGCCTGGTGCTGGGCTCGCAAGCTCAGGCCATACTGCAGCACTCCCGTATTCCCGTGCTGCTCGTCCCGCCTGACCGTGAGAGCTAAGCGCGCGGACGTCTACTGAGCTGGGTCATGACGCCTGCTAGGCTACTTTTTGAAGTCTCGAATTAGCTTCACGAGCGCCGCCACGACTTCATCCTTGCCTTTCAAGTCCGGATTCGGAGGCATGGCCGGGCTCTTACCCACGGCCGGCCCCCCTTCGACGATGATCCTTTTGATGTGCTCGTCGGTCACCCCTGTTTGCCACTCTGCATCGGCGAATGCTCGCGGCTTCGGCACAATCGCTGCAGCGCCGGGGCCGTCGCCAGCGCCGTGGTCGCCATGGCAAACCACGCACTTGAGCTTGAACAGCGCTCTGGCGTCCGCTGCGGGATCGGCGGGCGGGCTTGGTGCCACGACGGCGGGGGTAGGCGTTGCCGCCGCAGTCGGCGCGGTCTGTTGTGGCTCGGTCTTGGAGCAACCGCCTGTCGCCGACGCCAAGACCATTACGAAACCGATCGCGGCCACTTCTAAGCGCTTCATCCTGCTGCTCTCCTTTAGTGCCTCCCAGTGCGACGAGCGTAGCTCGACGTCAGTCGCCGGGATGCTGGTGTTTCATAAGCCCCTCGCACTCTCGAATCAACTCTGTTGTACAGATTCTGATTCTCACCGTCGTCGTCGCGCAATGACTCGGCGCAAAACTTGCGCCGCTGCGAGTGAGACTAAATGTCCGGCAGCGCTCGCCTCACGAAACTAGCAGTCACGGCTTTACTCGCGGCGCGTCGTCGGGCTAAATGCGATTGGGATTCGCGAACGCCTCGGCAGCGTTCCCCGAACGCTGCCGTCGCAAGAGGACGCTCATGGAAAATGCCCCGTACAGCACTGCCTTTCGGATGGCGAGCTACGTCGTCCTGCTGCTCATGGCCGCCGCCATCGTCTATTCGGGCGCCATGGCGGTCATCCACTGGACAGGAATCGGCGTCTAGCCGGGCGCAGCATGAACAAGCGGCAAAGCCGGATTTTCGCGATTGCGTGCACGGCGCTCGCCAGCGCCTTGTTCATAGGCCTGACACTCGACAGTCATGCTCAGTTTGGCAAACTGACCAACGCGCAAAATATCACCGCGGAGGTCAACCTCGGCAACAAGGTGTGGCACGACAATAACTGCATCAACTGCCACACTCTATTCGGTGAGGGAGCCTACTACGCTCCCGACCTCACCAAGATCACGAAGCTGCGCGGCGAGGCTTACCTGAGGGCCTACCTCCGCGACCCTTCCAAGTTCTACGACGAACAGAAGCATCGGCGGCTGATGCCCCGACAAGATCTGAGCGAAGCAGATATCGGCGGCTTGATAGCTTTCCTGGACTGGGTCAGCAACGTGGACAACCAGGGCTGGCCGCCCAGACCGATTCTGGTCAGTGGCGCCACATTGCCGGGCTCGGCTCTGTCCGATCCCCAGCAGGCCGGGAGTACGTTGGATGCAGCAGCCACGACGCCGTTGCCGCCCGGCGCGCGCCCCACCACGCCCGGAGACAACCCAATAGCCTTGGGTGAGAACGTGTTCCGTTCGGCGAACCCCGCGTGCGTCGCCTGCCACTCGATTTCGCCTGGAGTCAATCTAGCTGGGCCATCACTCGCCGGCGTCAGCGGTCGCACCGAGGCGCTACTCGCGTCAGCGGCCTACACCGGCCAGGCCAAGGACGTTGCTGGCTATTTGCGCGAATCCGTCATTTCGCCCAGCGCCCACCGCGTGCCCGGCGACATGTACTCGGCGAACGGCGTCTCCTTCATGCCCAGCACCTATGCCAAAGACCTGAAGCCAGAGCAGCTCGAGGCGCTCGTGGCCTACCTTTCTTCTTTGAAGTGACCGCCTCGCAGCGTCGTGTCCGCGTCGTTTGACCGCACAAGCCTAATTCTCTCGAAACCCTGACGGAGCCCCATGCGTTACAAGTCGCAGTCGGTCGCGTATTGGTACTTTGCCGTAGCAATGGCGCTGTTTGGCCTGCAGCTCGTGTTCGGTTTGCTATCCGCGGCCAAGTACCTCGGGCCGGATCCATTGCTCAACATTCTGCCCTTCGACGTCACCAAGATGATGCACACGAATTTGCTCATCGTGTGGGTGCTCACCGGCTTCATGGGCGGTACGTATTGGATGGTTCCGGACGAATCGCGCACCGAGCTCTACAGCGTTAAGCTCGCGTACATTCAGCTCGTCCTGTGGACGCTGATGGGTGTCGCCACAATCATCGGATACTTCTTCCGCTACGGGACCGGTAACAAGCTATTGGAGCAGCCGCTGCCTTCGAAGTTGGTGATCGTGCTCGTGATGGTGATGTTCCTCTACAACATCGGCATGACTATTCGGCGCGCCGGGCGCTTGACGACCACCGAGGGGGTACTGCTGGGCGGTCTCGGAATGGCGACCGTCCTGTACGTGCCAGCGCTGCTGCATTACCAAAACTACACCGTGGCCATCTTCTACCGTTGGTGGACCATCCATCTCTGGGTCGAAGGGGTGTGGGAGATGATCCAGGGCGGTCTCATGGCCTACTTGCTCATCCGCCTCTCGGGCGCCGACCGTGAGGTGATGGAGAAGTGGCTCTACGTCATCGTCGGGCTGGTGTTCATAGCGGGCATTCTGGGTATGGCGCACCACTACTATTGGATTGGCGTTCCCGGCTATTGGCTGCCCATCGGCGGCTTTTTCAGCGCGCTTGAGCCACTCGCACTGGTCGGCATGGCCATCTACGCCTATTCGGCAATTCGCCGCTCCGGTCTATCGCATCCAAACGGGCTGGCCTTGCACTGGACGGTGGGCAGCGCGGTCTTCACCATGTTCGGGGCGGGGCTACTCGGGGTTGCTCATACCCTGCCGAGCGTCAACAAGTGGACGCACGGCACGCTCATCACCGCCATGCATGGCCACGCCGCTTTCTACGGTGCCTACGTCATGATCGTCCTAGCCATGATTTCTTACGCGCTGCCGGCGTTGTGCCCTGGCCGCAGCGAGAAGGGCTCCGCGATCGGGTACTGGGCGTTCTGGCTCCAGCTTGGCGGCATGTTCGGCATGACCTTGGCCTTCGCTACCGCGGGGATCGGCCAAGTCTACCTGGAGCGCATCATGGGCCTCGGCTACCTAGACACGCAGCTCAAAATACAGATCCATTTCGTGATGTTGACCGCCACGGCGTCGCTCTTCACCATCGGCGTTGGGCTGTTCATTTACGACTTCTTCCGCTACCCGCCGCAGTTCGCCGTTACGAGCGATGCTCAGCCTGAGCTGCCGCCTCTTACCGTCGCGGCTAGCAGTTGACTTGACCTCCGGCACAGTCGTCCGTCCGTCCGTCGAGAGCGGGGCAGAAGCTGCTCCAGCGCCCTTCTATGTGCAGAGCGGCATGGAAGTCGCGATCTTCGAACGGTGCCACGCGCAGAACCTGGCGGTCATGCTGAAAGGCCCCACCGGCTGCGGCAAGACTCGCTTCGTCGAGTACATGGCCTGGCGCCTAGGTCGTCCGCTCATCACCATCTCGTGCCACGACGACCTGACGGCAAGCGATCTGATCGGGCGGTTCTTGATTCGGCACGACGGCACGGTTTGGCAAGATGGTCCCCTCACCCGTGCCGCGCGGGAGGGAGCCATTTGTTACCTAGATGAGGTCGTTGAAGCGCGCCAAGACACGGTCGTGGTGCTGCACGCGCTCAGCGACTACCGGCGCGCTCTGCCGATCGACAAGACAGGAGAGACGGTACTGGCCTCGCCCGGGTTCCAGCTCGTGGTCTCCTATAACCCCGGCTACCAGCGCATGCTCAAGGATTTGAAGCCGAGCACGCGCCAGCGCTTCGTCTCGCTGGAGTTTGCTTTTCCTCCGCTCGAAACGGAGACCGCGATCGTGGAAAGAGAAGGAGCAGCACCGCGTCCGCTAGCGCACGCGCTCGTCACGTTGGGTCGGCGCTTGCGCGAGCTGCAGGATCGAGGCCTGGCCGAAGTACCGAGCACGCGGCTGCTCATCTCGGCAGCGAGATTGATCGGCGGAGGGGTTCCGGTGCGCGAAGCCTGCCATTGTGCGATCATCGCGCCGCTGTCCGACGATCCCACCCTGGTGAGCGCTATGCGCGATCTGGTGGAGGCTACTTTCGTGTGATGGGCGGCCTTGGTTCGCGCGATTGCGGGGCAGATGGCCGAGGGTGAGGACGTCGTCGTCGACCTGGCGCGGCACGCCACGAACTATGCTCATGAGCTTTGGCGCCGCCATGCCCCTCGCACTGGGAACGCTGCGCTGTCCCTGGCCGAGCTAGCTCCGCGCCTGGCGCTGCTGATTACCGCTGCCACCGGGCTATCACTCCCGCTGCGCGCCGCTCAAGAGCCCCCGCCGCCCACGTTGCTAGCCAGGTTGTTTCGACGGTCGGAGGGTCCGCTGTGGACCACCGCCTTGCCGGCGACAGATGGCTCTCATATCTGGTTGCCGCCCACGCTGGGCTGGCCAAACCTAGAGTCCGCCCTCGTGGTGTACCGAGTGATGGCGCTGCAACAGGCCATGCGGGCTGCGCGCGATAGCGCCAGGTTCTGGCCCGGCCGGCGCGACGCGCTGCTAGGCGACCTCTACCTGCTGTTCGAAGCCGTCGCGGCTGATGCGGACTTAGTGCGAACGCTGCCTGGCATGGCCGTTCCACTTCAGATGCTGCGTGATACTACGCTCGCCGCGCGTCCGTCAGCGCAAGCGTTCCCGCCGCCGCTGCGAGCGCTCGACGCGGTGCTCCGAAGTGAGTGTTCGGAGTTGGCAGAGGCGGACGACGCCAGCCCCGGCTCTGCTGCCAGTACGCCGTCTGAGTCGCTCGCCAAGGCCCAGCGGCTCGCGGCGGAGCTACGCATCGCGTTTCCCAAGGCTAGCTTCGGCTCCCATCCACTCTTTAAAGACCTCTGGCTTGGTGAGCTGCACGCGCCCGCGGTTACGGACGCTGAGCTACCCGCTGCGGATGAGCGCGAAGGGCCGAGCGCCGTCCGCAGCGCCCGCCTGCCGCGACGCCCGCGGGCGCGGCAAGCCGAAGAGAACGAGGACCAGGCCGCGCCCGGGGCCTGGATGGTGCAAACCTCGCAGCCACAGGAGAAAGCGGAGGATCCGCACGGCCTGCAGCGCCCCACCGATCGCGACGACCTGACAGCGGCGGACGAGCTAGCCGACGCGTTGTCGGAGCTACCGGAGGCAAGGCTGATTTCGACAGCGAGTCGCCCGCGTGAGGTGCTTCTTTCCGAGGATCCGCCGGAAGCTCGGTTGAAGCGTGTGCGTAGCGCAACCGGCGCAAGTGACGCGCCGCTGAGCTACCCCGAGTGGGACTACCGCATCGGCGCCTACCACCCCGACGCCGCCACCGTTCATCTGGCGGCGTGTGGGGTGGGAGCCGATTCGTGGGTCGAGCAGACGCTCGACCGGCACCGCGGCATGCTACAGCAGGTCCGGCGACAATTCGAGCTACTGCGCGCGCGCCGCTCCCGGCTACGCAAGCAGGTGGAGGGCGACGAAATAGATCTCGAAGCCTACCTGGAGAGCGTCTCTGACTACCGCGCAGGCCTGCCGCTGACGCAACGGCTCTACCAGACACAGCGCGACGTGCACCGCGACATCGCGACCGTGCTGCTGGTGGACGTCAGCGGGTCGACCGACAGCTGGGTGGCGGCTCAGCGCCGCATCATCGACGTCGAGCGCGAGGCCCTGCTGCTGGTGTGCGTCGCGCTCGACGGCCTCAGGCAACCGTACGCCGTGCAGGCGTTCTCCGGCGACGGAGCCGAGCGCGTTACGATACGCAACGTCAAGCGCTTCGACGAGCCATTCGCGGCAGCCGTTGCGCGCCGCATCTCCAGCCTCGAGCCGGAGCAGTACACACGGGTCGGGACCGCCGTGCGGCACGCCACGGCGTCGCTGATGCATCAGCAAGCGCGGCATCGACTCTTGCTTCTGCTGTCGGACGGCAAGCCAAACGACGTCGACGAATACAGCGGTCGCTACGGCGTCGAGGACTTTCGACAAGCCGTTACAGAGGCGAAGCTGCAGGGAATTAGCCCATTTTGCCTGACCATCGACCGCCAAGCCGCGACCTACCTGCCATTCGTTTTCGGCGCTGGTCACTATGCGCTGCTGACGCGACCGGAGCTCCTGCCGATCGCGCTACTCGATTGGGTGCGGCGTCTCGTGGCCGTCTAGCTATAGCTATAGCCAGCGCTCAACCTGGTTTGCCGTCCGGGCGAGGCCGCCACAAGATGGGCGCGTAGGTAGCCAAGAAGACGGCAAATGCCAGCACCCATAGGCTGCCTGCCACGACGAGTCCGACGGCATACTGCTGTGGCGCGAGCCAAGGTACGAGCACGCGAACCAGGGCCGCCAGGGTGATCGCGACGAACGCTGCGGTCAGCGACCTGGGCGAGACCAGCAGGCGGCCGGTGTGACCAAGGCCAACGCGCGCCATCATGCCCAGCGTCAACGTGCCGATTGCTCCAACCGTCAAGGCGTGCGCCGCCACCGACCTGGGGGGCGTCCCGAGCAGGCCCGCCGCACCGCGAAGCAGCAGGCCGATGACAAGCCAGGCATAGCCCGCGTGTAGGACCCAGAGCAGGGGATCGCCGAGGGAGTGACGTGCACCCCAACGAGCCGCCCGCGCTGCAGCCAATAAGCCGACGACCCCTGCCAAGACCGCGCTGAAACGACTGCCTTGAGGAAGGGTGGCGTCAACCACAACCAGCCCTGCCATCGTGGCGATGCAGCTTCGATCAAGCCACGGGATGCAACGAATGGTCTGAACACCGGTGGCGTTACGAGTGAACATGGGGAAGACGCGACCGCCGATCATCAGGATGAGCAGCACGGTCAGGTCGACGCTCACGAGCGTGGCACGGAGCGCCGAGCCCAACGCCAGCACCGCCATGCCCTCGAGATGTACGACCACGTTGGCCAAGAACAGCGCGGCCACTATTGCGAGCATCACGAAGTTGCGACGGTTGTTGGCGGCAACTAGTGGCCGCGCCAGAACGACGGCAAGCGCCGGCAAGAAGGCCAAGTCGATGGCTGCCGGCACGCCTCGCGGCAGAAGCCCCGCAAAGAGCATGGCCACGCGACCAGCGAGCCAAAGCAACACGAGAGCCGCAAGCCCCGCCCCCGCCGCCGTTTCACGCTGAGTCCAATTGCCAACCGCCGTCAGTAAAAACCCTGCCACCACTGCGCTGACAAAGCCCCATGTCATCTCATGCGCATGCCAAGTGACGGGTTGAAGGTAGGCGCTTGGCGCGAGCTTCCCGTTCAGGACCGCGAGCCAGAGCGGCACCATGACAATCGCGTACAGCGCCGCTAGCAGAAAAAACGGCCTAAAACCGCTCGCGAGCACGGGCAGAGGGCGACCCAGGGCAGAAGGGTTGCTAGTCGCTTGGTTCAACGACAACGGATGACTCGTGGGGTACCGGGGCTTCGTGACTCGGCGGCGTCGTGCAGGCGGCTCACTGGAGGTGCACCATGCCCATCATCCCAGCGTCGGCGTGATCGAGGACGTGGCAGTGGAACATCCACATGCCAGGACGTTCGTCGAAGTGAACGGCGAAGCGCACGGTTGCGTCGACGGGTACGTTGACAGTGTCGCGCCACTCGCGGACTGCGGGGGCGACACCGTTGACGTCGAGGACCTGAAAGAAGAAGCCGTGGAGATGGAAGGGATGGTCCCAGTCGAAGGTGTTTTTCACCGTCCATAGTTGCCGCTCTCCCAGTGTGGTCGCTAGGTGAGCTGCTTGCCACGACGGCACACCGTTGATTCCCATCGCCAAGCGGCCCTCAGCGTCGGGATTCAGCGTGAGGCTAATGTCTACGGGCGTGGCCCCAGCCGTGTCAATAACGGGAATGTCCCGATGCATCGCTGGCAATGGCGCGGCCTTCACTCCGGAACCGTCGACGAACTTGAACTTGAGGAGAGGTTCGTCGGGGCGATTGTAAGTGGTGCCGAAACCGCGATCGTAGGGCACCCAAGTGAGCGTCAACGTGTCCTGGCCGTCGCCCAGCGCGCTGTTCGACGGCTCGAACACGACGTCCGCACGTTGAGCCGGCGTCAGCACGATTCGATCGAGGAGCTCCGGTGATTCCAGCATGCCGTCATCGCCGCCAATGCGCGTGAAGCTGTGGCCTGGTAGCACCAGCTGCTCGTAGCGCGACTTGGCTGCATTGATGATACGCCACCGTTGCCGGAGGCCCGACCGTACGTGCAGGGTGGGAAGCACTCGGCCATTTACGAGGTGCACAGCGCCTTCGCGACCGAACAGCGTGCCGAGTCCTCCACCGCCGTCGGCTGGTGTGAGCGCTGCGCTGGCGTCGAGGCCGATATCGCTCATCACGATGATGGCTTCGTCGCCGAGCCCCTTCGGCTCGAGCGGATCGTCAACGACGATCGGGCCGTACAGGCCGTTGCCGACCTGTGCCGCCGAGTCTAGATGCGGGTGGTACCAGTACGTCCCCGCGTCCGGCAGGACGAAGTCATAGTCGAACGTGCCGCCGGACGGTACGAATGGCTGACTCGAACCGGGTACCCCGTCCTGGTCGTTGGGGACGCGCAGACCGTGCCAGTGAATCGTGGTGCCCTCCGGCAGTGAGTTCTTGAAGTGGACGATCACTCGCGCGCCGACGTTGGCGCGGATGAGTGGTCCGGGGATCCCCCCGTCGTAGGTCCAAGCTCTGGTCAGCTTTCCAGGGATCAACTCGACATCGCTCTCACGCGCCTCGAGATTGATCTCGAGCACGTTGGGGTCGGGATTCAGGTCAACGACTGTCGGCAAGCGAATCTCGTCCGCCCACCCGAGCGGCTGCCCGCTCGGCTCGGCCTCGTCGGGCGCACTGCAGCCCAGGACGACCAATAAGACCGCCAACCAGGTGCAGTAGCCCTTCGCGTCTGGAGACGTAACGTGCATGGACGACTACGCTGCAACCCTCGTACCGACGCGGACTACTCTGGCGTCGGGAGTTCCGCTAGTCAGGCGTACGGCCACACGGCAGCGCAAGCGGTGCGCGTCCGCGCAGCTTTTGCGGGCGGCTCGAGCATTCACGTCGACACCGCAAGTTTGACGAAGTCTGCCTCGGTTAAGATGCCGACGACTTTTGCGCCATCCACCACGACCAAGCAGCCAACCTTGCGCTCCAGCATCAGCGAGGCGGCCTGCGCGAGCGGCGTGCTCGCGCTGGTGGTCAGCACCTCGGTCTTCATCGCCTCTTTCACGACCAGTCCGTCGAGCGCCTTGTCGCGAGCGTGGGCGCCATAGCCGAGCGCGCGCAGCAGGCCGCCGTGAAAAAGGTCGCGCTGCGTGACTATCCCTGCGAGGTTGCCGTCGTCGTCGACTACGGGCAGGTGGCGGATGCGCCCGAGACGCATGATGTCATCGGCGCTCTTGAGCGTTTCATTGCGCCCGAGGGTGGTTACTTGACGAGTCATTAAGTCGGATACGAGCTTACTTGCGGCAGCCATGCTCCCCGCCGAGCACACGGCGTGCCGCGCCCGGGCAGGGCCCACAAGGCCGGTAGAAGGGGCCCCACGGAGTCGGCTGTGCGGCCGCAGGAGCAAGCGAGCGCGCAAAGTTCGCGCATGCTTGCGACGCACCCCGCATATTCTTCGCGCCGCACGTCGTGAGCCCGCGCGCGCCCCGCCCCGCAGGCACGCTCCTGGTCGAACCGCCGCAGCGCGTGCCGTTTCTCGTGCGCCCCGCCTTGTCAGTCTCACGCCGATCGAGCTCCGGTCGCTGCTGAGCGATTCAGTGGCCGCCGTTGCTTCGCTCGACCCGCGTTCGGCCGCTGCCGGTGAGGCTTGCTCACTCCGCGCCGGGGCCGCGGTCGTAGCGCACGGACACGGGAACGTCCATCATGCGCCGTGCGAGTCGGCGCTGCTGCGCGAGTGGCCACCAATCGTAAAGGAGCACTTCGAGCGGACGCCACATCGCCACCCAGCCGATAATGACCAGCCCTTCGCGGAGGATCTGCCGAGCGTGAACGGCGGACATCAGGACGGTAAGCTCGGCGAGGGACAGAAAGACGACGAGCACGCTCAGGCCCACGAGCAGGAAGAGCTGCCCGCGCCTCACGTGCTGCCGGAGTTGTCGGCCCAGCCGTGCATGCTCGTGCTCGAAGTGAGAACGGACGGCATGCACGATGACCTCGACGGGGAGGGGCGGTTCGGGCTCCTCCGAAATCCAGAAAACGAGCTTTACATTCGGAGCGGGCAGAATTTCCTGGATCGCACCCGCGATGTACTCAACCGCGTCCTCGTCGAGGTCGCGCTCGCGGAAGGGAGCCGGATCACGACCATCGAACAGCTGCTGCGAGGCTTTGAGCAGGACATCGATGCAGAATCGGTCGTCTTCCAAGCGGTAGTGTGGTCTTGCGGACACCTTGACCCCCGTTGAACGTCGCGGGTTGATGGAGATGCGAGGAGGCCATTCGTACGCAAAGGTCATGCCGCTGGCGCAGGACCGGGCCTCGCTGGCCCATCCAGGCAACGGCGAACGGCCTGCAGCATTTGCGGCAAGGGGAATGGCTTGTTGAGTAAGTTCACGCCCTTCACGAGGGGGAAAGCACCGTCGAGCAAGTCTGAGCTGCCCCCGCTCGTAAAAATGACCTTGAGGCCTGGCTTCTCGCTCAGGAGGCGTTCGGCGAGCTGACGACCGGTTTGCCCATCCGGCGGGGCCAAGTTCGTAAGCACGAGGGCGACGCTGTCGGCGTGCTTGTCCCATAGGTTTAAGGCCTCGGTGGCAGAACGGGCCTTGAGTACCTTGTAGCCACTGCGTTCGAGCACCCTCGCCATCAGCTTGAGCATCACAGCTTCATCCTCGACGACTAGGACAGTTTCCGAACCACCCCGCTGCTCTACGTTGGGCTTGGTAGTTCCTGCGGGCGACACTCCTTCGGTAGCGGGTAGGAAGATTTCGAAACTGGTGCCCACGCCTATGCTGCTGGTCACCTTGAGCCAACCTCGGTGCTGCTGCACGATGCCGTGAACCGTCGCCAAACCCAGGCCCGTCCCCCGTCCGATCTCCTTCGTCGTGAAGAAGGGCTCGAAGATGCGCGCCAAGACGTCGGGGCTCATGCCTTCGCCGGTGTCGGTCACCGTAAGGCGCGAGAAGCGCCCAGGATACGCCGCAGCGTGCACGCTGGTGGCACCTGCACCAACCTCGACGACATCGGTCTGCAAGCGGAGCTTGCCGCCACCCGGCATCGCGTCTCGCGCGTTGACCGCCAAATTCAACAACACCTGTTCAAGCGAGCCAATATCGGCAAGGACAACCGGAAGCTCCGTCGCTAGGTGCAACTCGAGCGGAATGGTGTCAGCGAGAATCCGCTTCAGCATGCTGGCAAAGCCCCCCACCACCTGATTCAGATCGACGGGCTTCATTTGAACAGAGCGTTGCTGACTGAAGGTCAACAGCTGACGCGCAATCGCGCCGGCCCGGTCAGTGGCGTCGAGAATCTCTTGGGCGGCTCCGGCCACGCTGTCGTCCTTGCCCGGATCGAGCAGGAACTCCGCGTTACCCCGCACCACACTCAAAATGTTGTTGAAGTCGTGGGCGACGCCGGCGGCGAGCAGCCCCACTGCCTCCAACCTCTGCGCCTGTCTTAGTTGTTCCTGGTGCTCCTTCTTTTCGATCGCATAACGCGCCGCACGAGCGAGAGCCCGCGAGGTTAGCTGCCCCTTGACCAGGTAGTCATGAGCGCCCTCTTTTAGCGCTTGCATGCCCATCGCGTCGTCGTCGAGGCCCGTCAGCACTACCAAAGGAAGCCCGGCGGCGAACGTTCGCACACTGCGATAGGTATCGAGGCCTTGACTGTCGGGCAGGCCCAGGTCGACCATTACCAAGTCGAAATTGCCAGAAAGTAGGCGATCGCGAGCGTCGCTCAGTCGCGTCACGTGCGTCAGCTCGAACTTGACCAGACCACTGCCCGCGAGCGCGTCGCGAAAGAGCAAGGCGTCAGCGGGGTTGTCTTCGACGAGCAACACTCGAACGGTGTCTTCGAACAAATTGAGCGACGGCGGCGATGGCCGCGGCCACTCGGCGCGAGCCAAACGTGCCACCGCCGCCTCGGGCGGCAACGTGACGACCTGAAACCAGTAGCCGCCCAAGGTGCGTAGCGCATCAGCAAACTGCTGAAAGTCGAGGGGCTTGGTGATGTAGCTGTTGGCGTGGTCGCCATAAGAGCGCAGCAAGTCCTCGTCGGATTGTGACGTCGTGAGCACCACAACGGGAATGAGCTTCAGCAGCGGATCCGCCTTGACCTCCGCGAGCACCTCTCGGCCGTCCTTCTTCGGCAGGTTCAGATCGAGCAAGATGATGTCGGGCCGTCGAGCCGCGGAGAATTTTCCCTCGCGACGCAAGTAGGCCATTGCGTCGACGCCATTCTCGACGACGTTGAGACTGTTGATGACCGTCGAACGCTCGAGCGCCTCGATGGCGATGAGCCGGTCTGTCGGACTGTCCTCGACCAGCAGTATTTCGATGGCTCGCATCGGTTGATTGCCGTCCATGCTTCGTTCCCGCGAGGGAGCGTGACCCTTCGCCGCCTAGCGGTCCCTCCCGCCAAAGGCCAACCTCTGACTGACAGCCAGACCGTAGCAAGTCTAGACGGCTACGCCCGTTCTGAAAAGCAGTGAAATGGTTCGCACCGGACCTGCTGTGCAAAGTGTCGGCAACCATGGTGGGCGACCAGCAGAGTCGCCGTCCGGGAACACTTGTTTGGCAAATCGCGCAAGGCCGCCAAGTCCAGCCAGGAACTCAGCTGTTTTTCAGGGCTTACCTTAAGCTGCGCCCTGAGCGACCGTCCGGATCAGCGTCGGAGCCCAATCTTGGCCCTAGCTGCTCTTTCACGTTCTATCGCGCCACCGCGGCGCCGAGTTCTAGTCGTCGACGACGATGCCCTAGTGCTTTCCGTGGTTGCGCGTAAGATCCAGGCGTTTGGCTACACCCCGGACACCGCCGGGGACGTTGCTGAGGCGGTCAAGATGGCCTCCGCTCACGACTACGATGTCGTGATTACGGACCTGCTCATGCCGCAGCTCAACGGCATCGAGCTCATGGCCCGGCTGGCGGGGAACTCTTCGGTGACGTCTTTCATTCTCATGACGGGGGCTAACGATTTCCACGACCACGACTCGCGGAGCGTCGAAGGGCGATTGACCGCTGTCTTGTCCAAACCCTTCGACGATGCCGAGCTCGACAAGGCACTCAAGCAAGCCTTCGATGTGGCCGGCAAACGCCGAGCGATCTCAGAGAAGGCGACGTCCTCGATCGACGTCCTGCTGCTCGAGGATAGCCTGAGCGACGCGCTGCTGACCCAGCATGCGCTCCACACGCTCGGCGGCTACCGCGTGACTCACGTAGTGAGACTCGCGGATGCGGTGAAGCTTCTACACGAAAGTACCTTCGATACAATCATCACCGACCTGAGCCTGCCCGACGCTCGTGGCTTGGACGCTGTCATGAAAGTCAGGCATTGTGCGCCGGAAGCCACTTTGCTGGTGTGCAGTTCAGTCGCCGACGAGGCGATGGCGTTGCGGGTGATTGAGCTCGGCGCACAGGACTTCATCGTCAAGAACGCCGGTGACTCCGAAACGCTTGGCCGAGCGATTCGCTTTGCTAGGGTACGGCGACAGGGCGAGCGACGCCTGGCTCAGCTGGCGCACAGCGATCCGTTGACGGGGCTCGCCAATCGCGGAGCGTTTTCCGAACGACTCGATCAAGCTTTGGCGCAGGCGAAGCGCGATGGGACACAGCTCGGCGTGATGTTCATCGATCTCGACGGCTTCAAGGCCATCAACGACTCCCGGGGCCACGACGCGGGCGACGTGCTGCTCCGGGAGACAGCCAAGCGGATCCGTGATTGCCTCCGCGAGTACGACGTAGTGGCGCGCCTGGGAGGCGATGAGTTCGCCGTGGTGGTCGTCAACAACGCGACAAATACCTTGGAGCCCATGGCGCAGCGAATCGGCCGGGCCATCTCCGCGCCGGTCGGGCTGGAGTCGGGATTTGCCCAGGTTACGGCTAGCATCGGCGTCGCCGGGTTTCCGGACAATGCCGACAAGGCCGTACTGCTCCTAAAGCTGGCCGACGAAGCCATGTACGAAGCCAAGCGCGCCGGGAAAGGCTGCGTGCGCCAAGCTGGCTACTGCCCAATCGCGCCTAAGGTTGACTCACTGCGGCGCTCGACGTCGCCGGATTCGTTACGCTAGCGCTCGAGCCCATTTTTTCGGTCGTTCCCGCAGCTATCGGGTTACCCTGATTGTTGCAATCGGAGGGGCCCCGGCGGTGTGCTGGGCCACCGACACGTCGGGATGGCGAGGTGCGATTGGACTTCACGATGCTGGACCAACAAGCAAAACTTGACGAGCTAGCAGGTCGGTTGGAGCGACTCGTCGGCGAGAACGCAGCGCTGAAAGCGCAGCTCGACGAATCGATGCTCCGCGCGGCCGAGTCGCGAGCCCAGGCGGACCGCTTTCGCCGGCTGGCGGAGGCGATTCCCCAGCTCGTCTGGACGTGCAAAGTCGACGGCCAGTGCGACTACCTCGGGCCACAGTGGGTTGCGTACACCGGTACTCCGGAAACCGACCAATTGGGTTACGGGTGGCTCGAGAAGGTTCATCCGGATGACCGCGAACGCGTCAACGTGGAGTGGGCAGAGACAGCGGCCGCGGGAAGCACGCTCGACATCGATTTTCGAATTCGCGGAGGCAACGGAGCCTATCGCTGGTTCAAGACTCGCGCGGTGCCCGCCCACGACGCGGATGGGCAGATCGTGCAATGGCTGGGCACGAACACCGACATTCAAGAGCACCGTGAGGCCGAGCAGGAGGTCACGCGCCTGACCGATGGCCTGGAGCGCGAGGTTGCCCAGCGTACGACCGAGCTGCAAACCGTTTCTGAACGCCTGCTAACCGCGACGAGCGCCGCCAACTTAGGCATTTGGGAGTGGGACATCATCAGCATGGCGGTCGTCTGGGACGAGCGCACGTATCAGCTCTACGGCTGCAACGCTTCCGACTTCGAAGGACCCACCGAGGCTTGGCAGAAGGCCGTGCACGAGGAGGATCGAGAGCTGGTATCTCACGCGGCCCAGCTAGCTATCGCGGGAACCGCCCCGTTCGACGTCCAGGTTCGCATCACGACTGCGGGCGGTCAGCTACGCCACCTGCAAGTCATCGCCAAGGTGGCGCGAGCTCCGGACGGCAGCGCGCTTCGCATGCTGGGCATCGTGCGCGATATGACCGCGGAGGTGGTTGCGCAAGAGCAGCTTAGGATCAACGAAGAGCGTTGGAACCTAGCGCTGCAAGGCACCGGAGACGGCGTTTGGGACTGGGATCTCCTCAAGGATGAAATTTTTCTGTCTCACCGCAGCCGGGAGCTGTTGGGCTACGAGGGAGAAGACGTCAGCAGTTTGGGGCTGCGGGCCACGTTGATCCATCCGGATGACAAGGACCGGACCGCTGCCGAGCTGCAACGCCATTTCCGCGGCGAGACGCCCGCGTTCGATTGCGAGTATCGGCTGCAATGCAAAGACGGGACCTACCGCTGGATACAGGGGGCGGGCCGCGTCATCGCACGCGACCCCGAAGGCAAGCCTCTCCGCATTGTCGGAACGCACAAGGACATCGCCGAGCGGCGTCGCGCACGGGAAGCGCTCGAAAGCCGCGAGGCGCTACTGCGTGAATTCATCACGCATACCCCTGCAGCCATCGCCATGCTCGACCGGGAAATGCGCTATGTGCAGGCCAGCCGCCGCTGGCTGTTGGACTACAAGCTCCAGGGCCAGGACGTCATCGGCCGGAGCCACTACGAGGTGTTTCCGGACATTCCGGAGCGGTGGAAACAGATTCATCAGCGCGTTCTGGCCGGAGCGGTGGAAAGCTGTGATGAAGATCCGTTTCCTCGTGCTGATGGCGGCACAGAGTGGCTTCAATGGGAGGCGCGCCCCTGGCACGACCAGAACGGCGAGGTCGGCGGTTTAATCTTCTTCACGCAGGTCATCACGGAACGCAAAGAACTGGGGATGCGACTCGAGGAGCAGAATCGACAGCTCGCGCGCAGCAACTCGGAGCTGGAGCAGTTCGCCTACGTCGCCTCGCACGATCTACAAGAGCCACTCCGCGCCATCGCTGGCTGCACTCAGATCTTGGCGCAGCGCTACCGGGGGCGCCTCGACGCCGACGCCGACGCCTTGGTTGAGCACATCGTCGATGGCTCTTCGCGCATGAAGGCACTGATCGAGGGATTGCTGAGCCTGTCCCGCGTCGGTGCACAGCAGCACGCGCCGAGCAGCGTTGATTCGTCGACTGTCTTCCAGCTGGCCCTTCGGAACTTGGAGGTGAGCATTCGGGAGCAAGGCGCTAAAGTCAGCGCGGGCCCGCTCCCGAGGGTAAGCGGGGAGGCCACGCAGCTGCTGCAGCTGTTTCAGAACCTACTCGGCAACGCCCTGAAGTACAGACGAGCCGACGCGCCGGTGGTCACCCTGACGGCCGTTCCAGCCGGCGGCTTTCAGCAGTTCTCCGTCAGCGACAACGGCA
>JAYUYU010000039.1:0-3132 GCA_043752365.1 Myxococcales bacterium
GCGCCGCTACAAGCGGCCCCGCCGCAGGCGGAAAGTGGCGCGTCCACGCTACGTTGACTGCCGCTGTTTTCGCTTTCGGAGCCTTTTGACTTGGGTGTAAAACCCCGTGGTCCGCTAGGCGTGGGATTTCACGCTTGCGCTCAACTTTGCTCGAAAAGGGGAATCTCATGAAGCACAGCGTTGGATTGATTGGTCTCGCCCTCGTCGGACTAGCCGCTTGTCAGCAGCAAGAGCCTGCAGCCGCTCCGCTTGCGGTGCCGGCGCCTGCTGAGCCAATCGCCGCGGCCGCCCCGCCGCCCGCCACCCCGGTCGAGGCTTCCAAGCCCGTCGCGCCGCCAGTCGCCACGGCCGACGAACGCGCCAAGTGGTTCAAGGATTGTTGGGCTGCCTTCAACGCTAAGGATTGGAATAAATACCCGAGTTGCTACGCCGAGAACGCGACGAGCGAGCAGGTCGACATGGGCATGCCGGCGCTCGTGGGTCGCAGCAACGTGATCGACAAGAACGCCAAGGTCTTCGCGGCCGCGTTTCCGGATTTGGTCGGAGAAAGCGAGCTCACCATCGTGAGCGGTAACGACATCTTGTCGGTGGTGTTGCTGAAGGGCACGCACAAGGGCGCGCTGCCTGGCCCTCAGGGAGAAGTCGCCGCGACCAACAAGAAGATTGGCTATTTGGCGGTGCAGCACATCCAAACTACGCCTGACGGTCGCCTGGTGGCGAAAGAACGCTTCATTTACGACGGCGGTACTTTCATGAGCCAGCTGGGGTTGAGCCCGATGCCGGGGCGCAAGGCGTTGGAGCAAGGCTGGGCCGAGAAGCCCTCGCTAGTCAGCAGCGGCAGTGAGGTCGAGAAGACGAACATTGCGGCGCTGGGCGCCTACACGGCGGCCTTCAACAAGCACGACGCCGCGGCCCTGGCCGCCACGGTCACGGACGACGTGGTGTTTTCGGACTTGGCGGCGCCGGCGGATCGCGTCGGCAAGAAGGAAGTGTCGAAGTCCAACGAGGAAATGCTGAAGGCTTTCCCCGACGCCAAAATCGACCAAACGGCTGCTTGGGCCGCTGGTGACTACGTGATTTCGACGGGGCGCTTTAGCGGCACCAACAGCGGTGACATGCCCAGCATGAAGCTGAAGAAGACGGGCAAGGCCGTCAACGTCGAGTACTACATGCTGACCAAGCTCGCGGCCGGCAAGCTGAAGAGCATCTCGTTGTTCTCGAACGGCATGGCGTTCGCCGGCCAGCTCGGCTTGTTGCCGCCGCCCAAGGCTGCCAAGCCCCCAGCGGCACCCCCCGGCAAAGATCCGAAGAATGCCGCCGCGCCTGCGCCCGCCGCGCCTGCGGCCAAGGCAGCCAAGGCACCAGCGGCGGCCGCGCCCGCGGGCGCCGGTACGCCCAAGGCAGCCGCAACTCCCGCAGCAGCTGCTGGCCCCGCCAAGGACGTAAAGGCTCCCGTGGCCCCCGCAGCTGCGAAGGAAGCGAAGCCGACGACTCCCGCGGCAGCACCGCCGGCCGTGGCGGCTCCCAAGGCGCCGGTGGCCCCTGCCACGCCGGCCGCTCCGGCCAAGCCTCCTGCCATGAAGTGAGGCTTGGCGGGACCAAGCTCGGCGCGATCAAGCGTGACTGACGGCGGCGTCTGCGCAAAGCAGAGCCGCCGTTGGCGCTTATGCTGCGTGCTATGCTGTCGCACCTTGGTCTTTCGTGCGGCTAGCTTCAGGGGCGCGCTGGTGTTGGGCGTCTGCGGGGTGCTCTGGGCGAGCGTTGGTTGCGGCAAAGCCACGACGCAAAGCCCACGCATGATCAGCGGGGGCGACGCGGGCGACGCCCCGGGCGAGGGCGGCGCGGGCGACGCCCCGGGTGAGGGCGGCGCCTCCAGCTCGCTTGGCGGCGGCGCTGCCGGCAGCGCTGCCGGAATCGGCCACGGCGGCAGCGGCGCGCCCGAAGGCGGGGTCCCTGGTGTCGGCGGCGCTGCAGGCGCCGGGCAGGGCGGTACTCCCGTCGAGCCGCCGCCGACGCTCACCTTGCGTGCCATCACTATTTCCCAAACCCACGAGCTGCCGTTGATGCTGGCGGGCGACAAGCTGCCGGTCAGCGAGCGCCCGGCGCCCTTGGTAGCCGGCAAACGCGCGCTGGTCAGGGCGTTCGTGGATCTCGAGCCCGGCTTCGTGGCGAGGCCGCTGCTGGGGGTGCTGGACGTCAAGACGGGGCAAAGGACCCGCACGCTGGTCAGCGAACGAACGCTCCGCGAAAGCTCGCTGCAAGATGACCTCAGCAGCACCTTCGTCTTCGACGTCGCAGCTGCAGATCTCAGCGCTACCAGCTCGTACCGGGTGCGCGTGCTCGAGGCAGACACCAGCTCGCTGGTGCAATTTCCCGACGACGGCGGCTACGAAGAGCTGCAAGCGCGGGTGCTGCCGGCGTTCGAGCTGGTGATCGTACCGTTCGTCGCCAACGGGTTTGCCCCGCTGTTCGGCGAAACCGAGCTCGACGGCCTCAGGCGCCGGTTGGTGGCGCTCTACCCGTCGACCGACGTGCTGATCTCGGTCGCGCCGTCCATGACGCTGCCCTACGTCGTGAACGGAGAGGGCGACGGCTGGGACGATGCGCTCGATTTGATCTACGAAGCGCGCAAAGACGCCAAACCTGCCCGCAACGTCTTCTATTACGGCGCGCTGGCTCCGGATGCGTCTTTCGATGCCTACTGCACCGGCGCCTGCTACTTGGGCTACTCGCGCTTGGCCGATGAAGCCGACGTTGGCTCCCGCGGCTCGATCGGCATCACCCTATTTCAAGATGGTTCGGGGGAGGAGGACGCCTGGGATACCGTGGCGCACGAGCTCGGCCACGCGCTGGGCCGTCGGCACGCGCCGTGCGACATCCCGGAGCCAGGTGACGTCGATTTCGACTATCCGCACACGAACGCCAGCATGGGCGGCACTTACGGCTTCGATTTCGATTTGATGCGGCTGGTCAAGCCCAAGCCCTTCAAAGACGTAATGAGTTACTGCGCGCCGGTTTGGATCTCCGACTACACGTATCGGGCACTCTTCGAGCGGCTCGACTCTATCGCTAGCGAGAGCTTTCGGGCCGTGGCCTGGGCGCCGCCCGAGCCGTTTCGTTTGGCTCGCATCC
>JAYUYU010000040.1:0-3127 GCA_043752365.1 Myxococcales bacterium
GTGGGGTGTGCTTGCCGTCGCAGCCGTCGCAATCCCGGCGGCCATCATGCTGCGCAACACGGACGATTCGCCGACGCTGCGGGAGCCTGCGCCCAGCGCGCTCGAGGCCCCCGCTACCGAGGTGAAAGCCAGCCCGCTCGCGGTGGCTTCCGGCGCCGAAGGCCCCGCGCCCCTGGCACTCGAAGATTTGCCTACCCTGCCCTCGGTGGCGCCCGCTGCGGGCGTAGCTCCAGCCGCCAAGCAGGCTCAAGGCAGCTTGGCTGACGAAGTCGCGCAGCTCCAAAAGGCAAAGCTTGCCCTCAAGGCTGGCAGCGCGGCTCAAGCCTTGACTGAGCTCGGGACCTACGCCCAGCGTTTTCCCCGCCCCATGCTAGGCGCTGAAGCGGCAGTCCTGCGCATCGAGGCGCTAAGCCAAAGCGGCGACGGCGCACGGGCGAAGGCCCAAGCCGAAAGCTTCTTGGCCAAGAACCCGAATAGCCCCTACGCAGCTCGCCTGCGCAGCTTGACCGGCGCCCGCTAACTGCGGCGCGGCTCGGCGCTCCGCTACTTCGGCTGAACGACGCACACGTCGTTCACGCACTTCTGCCCGAAGTCGCAGCCCGTTCCGGCGACATCGGTTCGGCACTTCACGTCGTTGGTCCACAGCCCCAGGTGACCCGGCTGCGTGGCATCCTGAAAAGGCAGCCAAATCGGCGGGCTCGACGCATCTTCCGGCAACTTCAGAACGTCTACCGCGCTCATCCAGAGCTGCGCGACGCGCTGGTCGTCAGCCCTAGCTTGGTTGTCCTGAATGAGGCCGTAGCTAATCTTGCTGTTGAAGGTCAGGAACGCCAGCGAGCCCGAAAGAAAGGGCGCAAACTTGGGGTACGTCGACCAATTCCCTGCGCCTTGCGTCGCGTTCGCCAGCTCGTAGACCGTTCCGCCCTCACGCCGCACCAGCCGCAAGCGGGCCTGCTTCTGGTCGTAACTTTTTCGCGTGTGACCCTGCTCGTCGGTGCCGCGCGGCGAGCTGGCGAAAGCGATGAAGTGACCATCCGGTGACCAGGTCGGGTAAAAGTGAAACTGGTCGTCGTCGCCGAACACGACGGTCCGAGGCGTGCCGAAGCGCGAGCTCGCCAAATCGACGTCGATGACCACGATGTCGCCAGCTTGCACGGCAATGGCCGAGTCCGCCTGGTTCGATAGCGTCAAGACGACGGCGTCGTCATTCGGCGAAAATTCGGGAAAGTAGCCAATTTTACCGCCCAAATCAGCCTTGGTGAGTGACGCGATGACCTCGCCGTTCCCGGAGGTCCCGGAGGCCTCGGAGTTGCGCAGCACCAGCTGCTCGTCGTAAGCGACCAACACGCGCTTGCCGTTGTACGACAGCGCCATCATCGAGCTGTCGTACGTGCCCGGCGTTGCAGCTTCGATCAGGTGGTTTTGAGGTTGGGCGGTGAGGGTCGTCACCAGGCTTCCGGAACGTTGATCGGCCGGTCCGCCGGCGATGTCTCGCGCCGTGAATGCGATCGTGCTGCCGTCGCGACTTACGCTGTGGCAAGCGCCGCATTGCCGACCGTTCGTCTTGGTGTTCGGCATGATGAACGGTTCCGCCTGATCGGCGCCAAACGGCAGGCGATAGATGCCGGTCTCGGAGGTGGTGTTGCCCGAGTAGAGCGGCACCGTCGTCCAATAGTAGAAGCCCTTGTTGCTCAGGTTGCTCTCGACCAGGTTCACCTCGACGGGCTTACTGCTTTTGAGCACGCCGCGCGCCGCCGTCGAGCCCGTCACGGTGAGCATGGCGGCCTTGCCCAGCAGCGCGGCGCGCGCGTTGTCCCAAACCCCACCCTTCAGCAGGTAGCGGCAGCCGTCGTCCTGGACCGCCAAACAGGGCGTAAAAAAGTCGTAGCTCTCAGCGCTGTCGCGCGCCGTAATGCGCAGCCGGAAGACTGCAAAATCGCTCCTCCCTCGGCGAAATTGCACCGTCAACTGGCGCAAGTCGCTGGGGTGGACGGCGCCGCTCAATGGGTAAACGACCTCGGGCGCCTCACCCAACTCGGCTTCCGGATTGAAGAACCAGTTGCCCGCGTCGCTGGGCGCGCCCTGCTCGATTTCACAACGCGTCTGGCACAGGTACGTCTCGTGGCGCCCGCCTAGGTAGGCATCCTCGTTGCGACAAGCGGCGCCCGTCAGCGCCAGCGCCAGCGCCGCTGCCGCGATGCGGCGTCTCATTCCCACCTCACGTCCGCGATGTACAGCTCGACGAGCGAGGGAGGTTCGGCGAGCCCCCTCGTCTCGATGGCCCAGCCGAAGGGGGACACCACGTCATCGTAGGTAACGCCCGTGAGATCGATGACGAATTTTTGGTACGCCGTGCTGAGCATGACGTCGCCTGGCACGCCAAAGCTGTCCTTGTACGGCAAAGAGCCGTCGGTAGCGCCCTCCCAGTTGTTGGCGCCGCCGGCCCGAAACGCGACTTTGAGCTCGCCCGCACCCAGCCAGGCCCAAAACACCAGCCGCTTGGCCCCCTTTTGGACCGGCAGCCCCGGCACCTTGCCGATAGCGGTTTCGCCGTTTGCACCCACGTCTTGAAACAGCAAGCCCACGTAACCTTGGTAACCCGCCGTGCCGATCACCAGCGGCTTGTAGGTGTAGCGGCGGCACACACCCTGTACGCCGGCTGGGGGATCGCTGCAGGCGCGGCCGTTGATGTCGAGGACGGAGCTGTCGCAATCGCCGTCGCCGAAGCAGCCGTTAGGCACGAAGTAGTCGTCTACCAGGAACGGCAGTCGAATCACGTTCGAAGGTAAAGCCGCAGGAGGCGCAACGTCCGGGATCTCTTCGGGCGGCTCCCCGCCCGAAGAACACGCCAAAGCCGCGAGCCCCAACAGGCTAGTCTTGCAAATGATCGAAGCCCGGACCCAGCGAAAATCGCTGTCCGGTCTCGAGCTCGAGCTCTGACCCGCGGCCACGTTCTATTCTACCTACGACTTTCGCCCGTGCAGGGCGGCGTGCCCCTGGGCCGGCACACAGCAGAGCGTAGTCCTCCCCGCCCGTTAGCGCCAAAGCCACGCCTGGTTCCCCGAGCAGATCCCCCAGCTCGCAAAGCTCGGGCGATACCAGCCGCGCCAGCAACGCCGCCTCCACG
>JAYUYU010000041.1:0-3127 GCA_043752365.1 Myxococcales bacterium
TCCATGGCCTCGACCTTGTCCTCCACAGCGTCGGGTAACGCTGACAAGAGGTTGTACCCTGTATCGCGCTCAACTTGGTCCACGCTCACCCTGAACTCGCTCCACTTGCGACCCTTCGCTGAAGCATCGTTCGGCATCTCGACGGCGAACAGGGGCGTGACCTCGGAGACGTCGTTCGGTCCGCTTCCGGGCTGGACCACGATCGTCACACGGAAGGTGGCGGTCGGAACTGCTACGCCTTGGCCGATCGTCGTGGGGGTCGGTGCGAAGAGTCCGCCTGCGACGACGTAGACGTCCTTTCCGTATTTGGCCACCAGCTCGCGCTCGTACGTCTCGATGCCTTTCCACGGCCCAGCGTTTAGGGCGTGGACCTGAGGCAGCATGTTTGACATCAGGAACGTCTCCGAATTGGTCGCTTTGTCTTTGGTTCGATGCGCCGATGGGCACAGGTGCCCCCGATCGTAGCCGGACCGAGTGTAGTCGCTTGGCATGATCCGTCGGAAGTCGGGCGGCACTTGGTTGTCGGCCTGGAAGCTATCGGCACGAGCCGTCGTCCCAAGGTCGTCCGCTCGGAGACGCCAGGCTACCCAATTTGCGGATCCACGAGCCCGGTTGTACGAGAGCACGTAGGCGCCCTTGTCCATGAGGTAGTCGTCGCTGGATTTCCCATCGACCGGCACGCCGAAACGGACGTGAGGGCTGTTGCCCAAGCTCGTAGGGCCCGTTGTTTCCTTGACGGACTTCGGTGCAGCAGCGTCGGCACTGATGACGCGGCTTTGGCCTCCGCAGCTGACAAGTAGCGGCCAGGCACAGGCCATGGCCATCAGGGCTAACCGCGGCAGCATCTCGCCATTGTACGGCACCCCGATCGATCCAGGGCCCTGGCGTAACAGGAGATTCACCGTGGTTGTGCTCCGCACCAAGGGTGCGGTGGTTACTGGTATGCTCGCCAGCCCGATGCAGCTCTTCACCTTGGTGCCGCGCCGCTGGTACGCGGCCGAGCTGATCGGCGATGAGTTTGGTGCTTCCGTTCGCTCGTGCTCACCCATTCGGGTCGACGGCATCAAGCCACTTGGAACGGGTAACGGCGAGCTGCTCCTTGATTTCTTTCACGCGAACTACCCGGAGGGCGTGCGGTCGAAGTCGTATCGTCTCCAAGTGCTGGAGCGGCAGACCCGATTCGTACTGGCGCGGAGCCTGGACCACACGCCTACGCGGCTCCTGTTGGTCTACGAGCCGACCTGGGATTGGCTGAAGCGCCACTTCGACCTCGCGCCTGAAGATCCCAGCATCAACCTTCAGATCTTCATGGAGCAGCGGTGCCGTTGAACCCCTCCCGGGCGAAGCTGCTCGGTGAGGCTGTCCCCGTGGAAGCCGGCCGCCTCAAGGATTTGATCTTCGCGGAGGTCCGAGGGCGGGGCACCGTCTTGCAACAGCTGAGTTTTCGTGTGGACGAAGGCGACCCATGCGTTCGCTTGCGGGTCGATGGCGTCGACCTTTCCGGAGCCCGCATCCGCATCCGCGACGGCGAAGACTCCCGCCCGAAGGTGATCACGGTCTCCGGCGCGTTGGACGGCTGGTCGCGCAGCTGGCAGCGGCGACGGGACCACACGTTCGACATCGTCGCCATCGCCGACTACCTGGTCGCCCTGATCGAGCATGAGCGGGCCAAGCCGCCCATGGTGGATCTTCGCGTGCCTTCCGGAGTGCCCTCTGCCAGCTCGGGCCTTCACGTTGTACAGCTCGCGGCGGTCCGCCTCGGGGTGCGCCCTCCGTCAACCACGCCCGAGGACCTGCTTGGGAGCGTCGATGATGCGCGTCGGCGCGGCCCGATTGAGCGCCACCTCGCCACCCGTGGCCTCCTCGAAGCCGATCTCCGAGCCTTGGCAAGGGTGGCACCCCTGCACCTGTATCGTCCGAACAAGCTCGACTACGATCCGTTCGAATCCTTCGGTAGGAATGTCCTGCCGATCGCGCTCGTGGGTAGGGCGACGCGGTCAGGGACTGATTGTCGCTACGTCCTCGTCCTGCACGATGAGGAACGAGAGGTCCGCCTTGCCGATCCTGCGGGTGAGGGTTTGGTGACGCTGGGGCGTGACTCCTTCTTGGCGGCCTGGAAGCTGGCGCAGCGAAGAGGGCTATCGTGGGTCGGGCTGGTGGCGCCGATCTCGAACCAGCCTGTGGCGCCGTGAGCGCTTGCTGTCCGGTTGCGGAGTGACTAGCGATCAGTCATGGTCGGCGACGAGCACCCCATCCACCTTGTGCGTCAAGAGGCCGCGAGCTGCGTCCGTTGCCGGGAACAAGGCTTGGTGTTCCGTCACGATGACGGCAAGTGGGCCCTGCCACTGTTTCACAAGGATGCGACGTGTCCATCGCGGATCGTGCTCGTCGCCGAGGCACCGAACGTCATGGTTGCCGAGTCTTCCCTTGGGGACCAATCGTTTGATGGTCAGTCAGCCAAGTCTTCAACGCCGCGCTTGTTGATCAAGATCGCATTTCCCATAAACTTGATTAGGAGTTCTTCCAATGCCTTGGCCAAGCTGGAGGGGTCGCTGCTCGGCATGCGAGCCGCAAGCGCGTAGCTGAATGTAGAGGCGACGCGACGATCAGAAGTCCAGCGCAACTCGTCGTGCTTCTTCAAGCGGGCGCGTATGCCGCCTGCTCCCTTGTGCGCGACCCCGACGTAGGCCGGTCTCCCGAGCCTATCGTGAATGATGTAGACACCGGGCTCGTCCGGAACTTGATCGATCTCTTCGCGCGTCCAGGGCAGCCCTATGTAGTACCAAGTGTCTTCCTCGGTGGGGCGTTTGGGTGCCGGGGCGCCATCTTCAGGCGCGGTGACCGCCAGTGCTTTCTCGATCCTCGATCCGCTCTCGTGTTCGTTGCTGGGGCCGCTCAGTTCGGCCCTCCAACAGCGCGACGATGGTATTGATCCCAATCCCCGTGCGGGCTGCCAGCTCAACCGCATTCGTCTGCCGGCGTTCCAATTCTGCACGCAACCACTCTCCGTACTGCGTAAGCGCTACACGAAGCCCATCTTGACGCGCGTGCTGCGGCCGCCCTCGGGCTTACGTTCTACCGTGCAAAGTTGAGTGCGACCGGGGGAACGGTGAACCAGCTGAGGAAG
>JAYUYU010000042.1:0-3125 GCA_043752365.1 Myxococcales bacterium
GTGGCTTTCACGTTGAAGACGCCGGTAGCAATCTCGAGAATCGAAATATCGAAGGTGCCGCCGCCCAAGTCGTAGACCGCAATGACTTCGCGCTCGGTCTTGTCCAAGCCGTAGGCCAGCGCGGCCGCGGTCGGCTCGTTCAAAATGCGCTTCACGTCGAGGCCGGCGATGCGCCCCGCGTCCTTGGTGGCCTGGCGCTGTGCGTCGTCGAAGTAGGCGGGGACGGTGACGACGGCCTCGGTGACGGCTTCGCCCAAGTACGTTTCGGCAATTTCACGCATGCTGGCCAGTACCAGCGCCGAGACCTCGGGCGGTGACATGGTGCGATCACCGGCTTTGACCCAAGCGTCGCCGTTCTCGTGCTTGACGATGTTGTACGAAACGGAGGCCGCTTGGCGCGTGACCACGTCCGACTCGAACTTTTGCCCCATCAGCCGCTTAACCGAGTGGATGGTGTGCTCGGCGTTGGTGGTGGCCTGGCGCTTGGCGACCTGCCCGACCAAACGCTCACCCTTGGTGGTGAAGGCCACGACAGACGCCGTCGTGCGCGCACCCTCGGCGTTGGCTATCACTTTCACCTCGGGCTGACCCGAAGCGTTGGTCCCTTCGACCACCGACACGCAAGAATTGGTGGTGCCTAGATCGATGCCGACGATTTTCCCCATAGCGGGCTCGGGCGAGCATACTCGACGCCCCACAGCGGAGCCAAACGGTTTACTGGAGCAAGAGGCCACCGCGTGGGGGGCGGCTCGGCCGAATTCACTTCGGCCGAGTTAGTTGACTTTGGCTTTAGCGACGACGACGAGCGCCGGGCGGATCAGCTTTTCGCTGTTCTTGTAGCCCGCCTGAACCTCGGCCGCGATGGTGCCCGGCTCGAAGTCCGAGGTCTCCATCTGCTGCACGGCCTCGTGAACGGAGGGATCGAACGGCTGGCCCAGGGCCGGGACCCGTTCGATACCGAGCTTGCCCAAAGTGTCAGAAAATTGGCGCATGACGAGGCCGATGCCGTCGGCCAGCGCCTTCACGTCCGTGGCCGTTTCTGCGTGCACGCTGGCGCGGTCGAGGTTGTCGAACACGGGCAGCATTTCCTTCAGGGTGTCGTCGCGACCACGCCGTTCGGCGTCGACCAGCTCACGACGTGAGCGCTTCCTGAAATTGTCGAAATCAGCCAGGCTGCGCAAGAGCTGGTCTTTCAGCTTGGCGGCTTCAGCCTTGGCCTGCTCGAGCGGATTTTGCTCCGGAGCTGCGGGCTCGACCGGGGGCGCGGCGGCTTCGACTTCGGCGGGCTGGGGCGTCGGGGTCTCGTTTTCGTCGGTCACGGCGCGGCGAGTATAACCACCACGGCCACTTTGCCAAGCGCGGCGCCCTCAGTTCGCACAGCGTTTCTGCCGCAGGCACGAAAGCTTGCCGCCGGAGGTCCGAAGCGGCCCGGGCTCCGGGTTGGGCGTAAACCAGCTTATGCCGGCGGGCAGCACCCAAAACGGATTGGCCCCAGCAAGCGGCACGACGTCGAGCGTCTCGTGCTTGGCGGCGCCGTAGCCCCGCTGCTCGACCGTAAAACAGTAGCCCGAGCTCTGCGGTGCGAATAAGTGCGGGCTGCCACCTTCCACGCGCTCGTGCGCCCGGAACAGCTCGCGCCCACTGCTGTCGGCCACCACCCGCAGGTCGCGAACACCGGCCGGCAGCGTGAGCCACGCGCCGGCCAGCGCGCTCTCACCGCTGCTGGGCTCGACGCGCGCCACGCGCTTGCCGTCGACGAACAGCGTGAACGGCTCGTCGCCGTGGTTCAGCACACGCACTTGGCCACGATACAAATTGAACAGCGGCACCACCGCCAACGCCGAGACGAGCGCCACCGCGCCCGCCGCCGTCCACAACCGCGGAACACCGAGCGCCGACCAGTCGCGCTTGCGCCACGCGAGCAACAGCCCCGCGCAGGGCAAGAGTGCCAGCGCGAGCGCCAACAGCACCAGCGTGGCCTGGCCCTGCCACGGCAGCAGCAGCGGCAGCACCGCCGCCGCCGAGAGCCCCAGCACCAAGCCGGTGGCTGCCACCGTGAGCCGCAGTGTGCCGGCTCGCACCTCGGCGTTCACGGTCACCCGCTACCTGCACTTGCGCGGCCAGCGCGCCGTGGGCCGACGCCAGGCTTGCGCCAGCGCCAGCGCGGTGTCACCGAGACTGCCGGATGCCCGAGCTGAACGATCCCCAAAAGCAAGCCGTCGCCCATGTGGATGGGCCGCTGCTGGTGTTCGCCGGGGCCGGCAGCGGCAAGACCCGTGTCATTACCTATCGCATCGCGAACCTGCTCGCGAACCGCGTGGCGCCGTATCGTATTTTGGCCGTGACGTTCACCAACAAGGCCGCCGCCGAGATGCGAGAGCGGCTGACTCGCCTCACCTCGCCCGAGGTGACGCGCGATCTTTGGATCGGCACGTTTCATTCCGTGTGCGCGCGCTTGCTGCGACGCTACCACGACGCCGTCGGGCTGAAGCGCGACTTCGTCATCTACGACGGCTCGGACCAGAAAGCCGTGATCGTGCGCGCGCTGCGCGAGCTGGGCTACGACGACCGGCAGTTTCCGCCGAAGGCGTTGCTGTCGGCCATCAGCGGCGAAAAGAGCGAGGGGCGCGGCCCGCAAGAGACCAAGCAGCTGGGGCGCCAGACCGACGTCGTGCTCGAGGTGTTCACCCGCTACGAGCGCGCCCTGCAGCTCGCCAACGCCGTCGATTTCGACGACCTCATCTTGAAGATGACTCGGCTGGTCGAAGACCCCGACAGCCCGGCCGGCGCCGACTTGCGCCGGCGCTTCATGCACGTTTTGGTGGACGAATTTCAAGACACCAACTTGATTCAGTACCGCTTGGTGCGTGCTCTTTCCGAGCATACCCGCAACCTGTGCGTAGTCGGCGACGACGACCAGTCCATTTATCGCTGGCGCGGCGCCGACGTGCGCTTGATTCGTAGCTTCAAGCACGACTTTGGCGGCGCAGCAGTGATCAAGCTCGAGCAAAATTATCGCTCGACCGCCAACATCGTCAAAGCCGCGCTAGGCGTCATCGAACCCTCGAAAGAGCGCGAGCCGAAGGAGCTGTGGACCGACGCGCCCGCCGGCGATCCGGTGCGGG
>JAYUYU010000043.1:0-3123 GCA_043752365.1 Myxococcales bacterium
GCCGAGCGCTGGCTCGAAAAAGAACCGCTCGACCCGGAGGCCATCACGGCGCTGGCCGACATCGAAGCGCGCCGTGGTCACCGCGACACCGCGATCCGCATGCTGGGCTCGGTGCTCGACGTGCGCCCCGGCGACACGGCCTCACACAAGCGCTTGGCACGGCTGGAGCGCTGGGCGGGCCGTGCGGAGCTTGGCTGCCGCCACAGCATCGCCATTGCCGAAGGCAAGACGCAGGATCTGGCGCTGGTAGCAGACGCGGTGCGCTGCGCCCGAACCATCGGCTTGGCCGCCGTGGCCGAGGCTTTGCTGGACGCCGCCTCCGCATCGGACCGCCCCGCCATCGAACAACGCGCGAGCCAACCGCCGAGCGACGAGGGCCTGCTGAGCGGCGACGTGCGGCTGGAAGCGAGCTGGAACGGCGGTCCTGACTTGGACCTTTCGCTGCTGGACACGGACGGGCACCGCGTCTCCTGGCTCGGCGCCGCCACGCGGTCGGTGATCAGCGCGCGCGACACCACGAGCACCTCCCGCGAGGGTCTGGGGCTGCGCGGCGCGGCGCCCGGGGAGTACGTGGTCGAGCTCACGCGCGGCGCAGGTGAGGGCGGCACCAACGGCGAGCTGGTCGTCACCATTGCTGGCAACGTGCGCCGCATTCCGTTCAGCTTCGACGGCGACCGGAAGGCCGTCGCGCTGTTGCGCATCAGCATGCAGCCGCGCTTGGTGCCGCTCTAGCGGCGCTTGGCGCCGCGTGGGGTCCCTGAGATTTCACAGGGAGGGGGAAGGGTGGGCCCTGATCATTCATCGGATCTCTCATTTCGCCAGCACTTCTGCGGCCTGGATGCGGGTCACCAGAGCAGGCAAGCTAGGAAGGGCAGGCAAAGAGAAAGACCTCCGGAGTCGTCAACCCCTGTGCCTCGACACAGCGCGATCCGGTGTGTTCCCGCGCCACGCCCGCGCCACGCCCCACGCGCAACCCGCGATCCGCCCGCGCCCCCGCTGAGCGCTACCCGCCCGCGCCCCCGCCCCCGCTGAGCGCTACCCGCCCTAGCTAGTCCTTGCGGAAACGCAGCGTACCCGTGAAGTGAACGTCCGCGACTGCACGGCCGAGCACCTCGCGGCGCTCGGCGATCGGGGTAGAGCTACGCAGCGCCGCCAGGCGTTCGACTTCGTCGGCGGCGCCGGCTTCGCCGAGCACGCGCCCCAGCTCTTCGCGCAAGCGCCGACCCAGCGCGGGCGCCCTGCCCTCGGTACCGATGGCCACCGTCAGCGAACCTGCGCGAACCAACGCCAGGTGCGCGTAGCTGCTATTTTCCGGCTGATCAATCGCACAAAAGAAGATGCGTCGCGCCTGACACGAGCTGCCCAGTCGGCGAGCTAGCGCGGCGTCTTGGCTGGCTTGCACGACGAGCCACGCGTCGTCCAAGTCGGACTCTTGAAAGCTGCGGTGCTCCACCTGCAGGCGCGACGACGTCAAAGCCTCCAGCCCCGGCGTCGCTTCTTCACCGACCACCAGCACGCGCGCACCAGCTTCGAGCAAGTTGCCGGCTCGCAAGGCGGCCTCGGCGCCCCCGCCTACCACCACGCACCTGCGGTCGTCCAACAGCAGGTTGAGCGGGTAGCCGTGCGACGTCATTTTTGCTCCGTGGAAGGGCGTACCACGGTTGGCAGGACTGGTCGGGAGTTGAATTTCAACTCACGCTCGGCCTCGCCCACACGCTGCAGAAACAATCCAGTGAAGGTGCTGAAGAGCGCGTCGCTGGGCGCGGCCGTACCGGTGCCGCTCGGTCGCAACACCCACAGCTTGAGCTTCTGCAACACCTCGGGAGACAGGGGGTTGACCTGCACCTTGGCCGAGCACAAAAGCACTGTATTTACTGGGATTTGTTGAGCGGTACCCGCCACCAGGCGGCGCACCTCGGCGCAGCGACGCAGCACGCCTTCCACGGTCGTGGTCCAGCGCACCTGGCTGCCCCCGGGGCGCGTGATTTCGACGCGGTATGCTTCTTCCCACACGTGCCAGGTCACGCGGCAAGTATGGGCGGTGGTCGACAACGGCTGGGTGCTACCGCCACCGGTGCGGTAAATGGCGGCCGTAAGCACGATAGTGGTGGGCAAACCCCGTGACAGCTTGGCCTGCAGCTCCGAGTCGATCACGTCTCGAAAACCGATGCTCAGGTAGAGCAGCTTGGCCTCGGCGTCCCACTCGAACAACGCGTCGCGCGTTTGGACCGGCTTGGCTTGGGCACGGGCCAGGGCTGGCAGCGCTAGCAGCAGCAGCAACGCCAGCAGCGCCGACATGCGCCGCAGCCACCAAAGCCGAACCGGCCTAGTCATCGCCCGCGGGTCCCTGACCGCGCACGGGCAGGAAGCCGAGCACGTTCGAGAAAGCGAACACGAAGCCCCCCGCGCTCGTGTCCATGCGGAAGCCCAAGTTGAAGGTCAAATCCAGCGGAAAACGCGCAAATCCGGAGTAGGCGCGCGGCGGATGCGTGAAGTCGCGGTCGCTGGCAACGCTGTACACGCCGCCGCTGCCGAAAAAATCGATTCCAAAGACCGTGTGGTGCCCGCGGTAGAGCGGGATGCGGTACTCGGCGTTGACGTCCAAGGCGTACTTGCCGTAGCGGACCTCCACGATCTGGGTGCCCAAAAAGTTCTTTGGGTAGCGGTGGTCGAAGGTCACGCCCAGTACGCGGTCGGGCAAGAAATCGCTAAAGTCGCCGACGTAGTACTGCTCGAAGAACGGCGCGTTGCCCGAAATGGCGCCGCCAAACGCGGAGAGCCGCAGCACGTGCTCGTGCCATGGCAGCTTGAACCAGCGCGAGGTTTGGACGTCGACGCGCGCGTAATCGTAGTCGCGCCCGGCTGGCAACAAGCCGACCTCGGTCGTAATGGTCGTCAGCGCGCCACGCTTGGGCAAGAACGGATGATCTCGCGTGTCCACCTGCAGCGTGCCGCGCAGCGTGGAGAGCACGCTACGCCCACGGATGATGTCGAAATCGATAGGTTCGGTCGCGAAACCGCGCGACTGAGAGGCCTCGTACGGGTAGCTGGCGTTGAGCGACTCCAGCCGATAATGCAGCCAAAGCTGCGTACTGACCGACAGGTCGCGGCCGACGCCCAGCG
>JAYUYU010000044.1:0-18455 GCA_043752365.1 Myxococcales bacterium
TGCAGTCGCTCGACACTCCACGGAGCGGTCGGTCGCGCGCCAGCGTGGCAGAACAGACTCTGTCGGAACGCGCGACCGCGCAAAAAATCGAGGTATTGCTCGCGAGTGATCAGATCGTCGCCGCTGAGCCGTTCGACCATGCCCATGACCTCCGGCGAGAAGCGCGCGTCGTCGAAGAAACCGAACAAGCTTTCGGCGAAAAAGTCGAGGCCGTGGCTACGTACCCGCTCGACCAGCTCGCCGAAGTACGCTGGCGAGTTATGCTCGGCAAAATCATCGTGAAACGCGTAGCCGGCGTCGTGCGCCTGCATACGCCGCAGCTCTTGCTCGATGGCGCTGCCGTAGGCTTGCCCGGCCGTTTGGTGTTGGCGCACGAACCCCGCGAAGGCCTGCCCTTCCGCCACTACGTCGCTGCCAGCGGCGAGTCGTGCGGTGTGAAACAGCATCAAATTTCGCACCATTTCGCGCTGGTGGCAGCCCGGGTACGTGGCATAGCTGACGTACGCCAAGCCTTGCGGCGCGAGCAGGCGCCGGCAGGCTGCCAGCATCAGCTCTTGCACGTCGGGCGGCACCCACGAATAAACGCCGTGCGCGATGATGTAGTCGAACGGTTCTCCGTCGTCGAACGTGGCTAAATCGGCGTGCTGAAGCCGAATGTTGTCGAGACCCAGCTCGCGAACGCGCGCTTGGCCGCGCGCGATGGCGCTGCCCGCCAAATCGATGCCGATGAAGTGCGCTTCGGGTTGCTCGAGCGCCAGCGGAATCAGGTGCGCGCCGTCCCCGGCGCCGAGCTCGAGTACTCGGCAGTGGCGCGGGGAAGCGGCTACGAAGCCGAGCAGCGCGGCGACCGCCGCAATTCGCGATGGCCGCGCGTCGGGGTGCGGCTGCCCAGGGTAGGCAACCGCGTCGTAGCTGGTGGCGTCTTGAGCTGCCGTCTTACGGGGCCTGGTTTTCGGAAAAATCCCAAGCGAAGACGACGGCTGCGTCCGCGCTGCCGTCGGGGCGTTGCGGCGTGTATTTCACTTCAATGCGATCGAAGATGAAGTTGAACGAGTCACCACCGTTGGTGATGAGCACGTCCTCGAATTTGTAAGTGGCGAACGTGAAAGTGCCCTCGGCGCCCGACCTCACCAGGCTTACGGTGGCCTCCGGAATATGCTGGCCGTTGGCCGCGTACTTCAGAATCAAGGGCGTCGCTTTGTCGGTCGCGATTTTGAGCACGTTGACCGGGCAGGCCTTTGACTTGCCGGCGCCTGCGCCGCCTGGCGAGACCGAGCCCGAGTTGACGATGCCGCCCCACGAGAAGGACTGAATCTCGATCTGGCCCTTATGGGCCTTGTGCGCGGCTTCGCCGGGGATGTTGGCAATAGCGATGAACAGGTCCGTCACGCGGTCTTGGCCGGCCACGTAGGCTACGCCGTTGGCGCCGTTGCAACCCGAGGCGTCAGGGACGACCACGCCACCACCGCCCGAGCCAGCCGGACCGGCCGAGCCCTGCGGACCCTGCACGCCTTGCGGCCCTTGCACGCCCTGCGCACCGGTGGCGCCGACAGGACCTTGCGAGCCCGCGACGCCGTCACGGCCGTCCTTGCCAACCGCGCCTGCGGGACCCACGGCACCCGTTGCGCCGATAGGACCGACGGGACCTTGCTGGTTCCACGAGATTTTTGTCTCGCCTTTGTGGCAATTGTCCTTGGCCGAGTCGACCAAGCGCAGCGCGCCGCCCCGGTTATCGTAGCAAGCGTTGATGACACCGTTGGCGGGAGCCAACGACGCCGCTACTGCCGCGGCAGCTGCACCCAACGTGACCAAAGCGCCGGCACCCGCCGCCGCAACCCGAACCTTCTTACTGCCCGAAACCTTTTTCCAGTCCACGAGGCACCTCCTGAGGGGCGAGTGACTAACACGGCCTAGCGCAGGCCAGGCTGGAAAACGGGCTCGTCATAGCCATTTTAGAACTTTTTCCCAGCGACCGCTGGCCGCGCTGCGCTCGCAAGCATCGAGATAGGCTTGGATTTGTGCGCCCCGGAGTAAGTCGGGCTGCTCGGCTTCGCCAGTTTTGATGGCGCGCACGAAGCGCTCGTAAATGCTGGGGGCGGGTCGCAGCTTCTCGGTCTTCCATTTTGCTGCCGCCGTGTCTTTACCAAGACAAGTGTCGAGCGCTTCGTAGGAGCGGTCGAGGTCGAACATGATGGCGCCTTCGGTGCCGTGGACTTCGAGCCGCAAATGGTTGGCGTGACCGGTAGCCCAACGCGACGTGTGCAGCACACCGAGCCCACCGTGCACGAAGCGCAGCTCGATGATAGCCGTGTCGTTGGCGTCGAGCTGTTGGCCCTTCCATTTGGTGTACGGCTTGCCGTCTTGCCCCAGCTTGGGGAAGGTACCGAGAGCGCAGCGCACTTCGGCGACGTCGCCCGTCACGCTCGTCATCAGGTCCAACAGGTGGCAGCCCACGTCACCGAGGACGCCGCGCGAGCCAGCCCTCGTGCTCATGCGCCAAAGCCAGCTTTCGTTGGTCCAGTGGCCCCAAATCGGCGTCGCAATCCAGCTTTGTAGGTAAAAGCCGTGGGCGTGTCGGAGGTCTCCGAGCTTGCCCGAGCTGGCCAGCTGAATGGCCCTTTGCAAGGCCCCCGAGCGCCGATAGGTGAAGTTAACCATGCCCACTTGGCCGGCCAAGCTGGCTCGCTTTGCCAACTTCGCCACGACTCTGGCCTCGGCCAGCGTGACCGTGAGCGGCTTTTCACACAGCAAGTGCTTGCCGGCCTTCAGTACTGACAGCGCGCCTTCGTAGTGGACGCCATCGGGCGTAACCAGCGCGACTGCGTCGACCTCGCCCAGCAAGTCTTCCAAGCGCTCGGCGACCCGAGCAACGCCGTGCTTAGCGGCGAACGCCTGCGCCCTGCCCGGCACGACATCCAGGCACGCCGCCAGCGCCACACCCTTTTGCTTGGCGAACTGCTCGGCGTGTTGGTGCGCCATCCCCCCGGTGCCGACAATCCCAATCCGCAGCTTCGATTTTGCCAAAGTCTACTCGGACTACCTCAACCCGCGCAGCGCCGCCAAGTGTGTTCGGAGGCTCATGCTCGGCGGGTGCCCCCCCTTCTCGCGCGTTACATCGAGACTGAGTCGCGCTCGACCAACGCGCCGACGCCGGCTACCGGCTGCCGGCTGCCGGCTGCCGCGAGGACGCGCGGTTAACGCCCGAGGCCCTGGCAGTTGCGCAAAAACATCGACGGTGCAGGTCCTGCGGGATACCTTCGACCGGCTTGGCGGCTCCCGAAATTGCCGAAGGTTTCCCCGGCCAGCGCATCGTCGTGCTGCCGCGCTCGGTGGTCGTGGACGCCCTGCCGCAGCCGCTCGTCGGCGCGATGATCCCGACCGACGTCGGCTATTTCCCCAACGCGGCCGGACACGCCCGCGCACGCTCCGACGGCATCGATCAAGCCGTCCTCATTTACTGCGTGGCCGGCGGAGGCTGGTGCAAAACTGCTACCGACGAGCTGCAAGTGAAGCCCGGCCAGCTCTTGATCGTGCCGCCTGGCCTGGCTCACAAATACGGAGCCGACGAGCGCCGTCCGTGGACGATCCACTGGGTGCACGCCAAAGGCGCGCTGCTCGAGCCGTTCCTCCAGCAGCTAGGTGCGGCTAGTCGCGCCTGCGTGCTGTTCATCGGCAAGGACTCGCGCACGGTTGCGCTCTTCGAAGAAGTGCTGGAAGTTGCCGAGCAAGGCTACGCCTTTCCGCAGCTGCTTCAGGCCGGTCAGGCGCTCAGCCACTTGCTTGCGGTACTGGTGCGGCGCGCGCGTGAAACCGCGCAAGAAGCCGACGACGCAGAGCAGCGCGTGGCCAGCAGCATCGAGTACATGGAGGCGAACCTGGAACGCAGCCTCGATGTTCGGCATTTGGCTAAGCTGGCCGGTTTGTCGCCGTCGCACTACTCCGCGCTGTTCAAGCTGCGCACCGGTTACGCCCCCATCGACTATTTGACGCGCGCGCGTGTGCACCGCGCCTGCCAGCTGCTCGACACGACGCCGAGCAGCGTGAAGAGCATCGCGGTCAGCGTCGGCTACAAAGACCAAATGTATTTTTCGCGCGTTTTCCGGGCCATCAATGACGTCTCGCCGACCGAGTACCGCCAGCTTCGTAAGGGCTGAAGGCCCGCGTCGCGCGCGTCCTTCGGCCTGGTCGTGGGCTCTGGCGTTTGCGCTCGTCACGCTGGTCGGGTTGCCGGCGGTGGCCCATGTCGGGCACACCTCGTACTGCAGCGCGCAAAGCGTCGCGGGCGGATTGGAGCTGAAGCTCGACGCCCCGCCGTTGCTGACGAGCCGAACCAGTGACCCGGCACGAGACGTCGAGAATCACGTGCGCGCCACGACGCCCAGCGGCGAATGCGCACTGACGGTGAACGCTGCTGGCCCTGCCGAGGCCGCCGGCAGCACGCGCTTCGAGCTCGCCTTTATCTGCCCAGACGGCCCAATCACGCTCGGTTGCGACTACGGCATGGACGTCGACAACACGGCCGAAGTCGTGTGCGCCATTAACGGGCACGCTCACGTTTTTCGCCGGGGCGCGCTCGATTACGTCGTCGGTACCCCGCCAACGTTTGGCAGCCAACTAGCGAGCTTCGTGGTGCTTGGGGGCCTGCACATAGTTGCGGGTCTCGATCACGTGCTGTTCGTGCTGTTGTTGTTGCTCGGCGCCGTCGCCGGCAGAAGCCATGCTTCAGGCCGGGCTCTGCGCGGAATAGTCGGGGTCGTGACCGGCTTCACGCTCGGTCACTCCGTCACGCTGCTGCTCGCCGCCCTCGGGATCTGGAGGCTGCCCCCGGCGCTGACCGAAAGCCTGATCGCCCTGAGCATCATCTTGGTCGCCATCCACAACGTGGTGGCCAAGCAGCCGCGGGGTCGGGCGTTGACCAGCGCTGGCTTCGGGCTCGTTCACGGCTTTGGCTTCGCCAGCGCGCTGGCCGAAATTGGCCTGCCACGCCGCGGCACGGTTGCGTCTCTGCTGGCCTTCAACGTCGGTATCGAGCTTGCTCAGCTACTGCTGGTTTTCGCGTGCTTTCCCGGCTTGGTTTGGGCCAGCCGTCGACCCTGGTTTCGGGCGCGCGTGCTGCTGCCGTGTTGCGCGTCCATCGCCGGCTTGGCCGCGGTTTGGTTCGTGAAACGCGCGTTCGGCGTGTCGAGCCTACCGTGGCTGGGGAGCTGAACGGGCGGGCTAGTGAGTGTGCCCGGGCTGTGGGCGCCTGATGTGGCCGCTCCGCTCCTCGGCCAGCGCGGCCAGCGCGGAGCCAGGTAGCTCACGACCTATCAGGGCGAGGTGGGCAAGCGCTTCGGCGTCGCGTTTAAGCTCGTGCTCGAGCGAGCCGAGCAGCAGCAGCACCTGACCCCGCTCGGCGCTTGGCGCCAAGCTAGGCAAGCCAGCCGCAAGCCAGGTGACGGCCGCGCCCACTCGCCGTTCGCCTGACAACACCAAGCCCTCGGTCAAAAGCCAGCGCTGCGACTGAACCACGTTGGCGAGCCCCTGGGCTTGGCTCAGCTGCGCGCGCGCGCGAGCGACTTGCCCGGCCTCGATGTCGAGGCGCGCCAAATGTTCGAGCGCCGAAGCCCGCAGCGCGACGGGTTCTTGTACGTTGGCCAGGACGGCGCGAGCTCGCCTACCGCTGCCCTGCTCGGCGTAGAGCTCGGCCAGGGCGAGCGCCGCAACCCCCGAGCCCGCGGCCCGAGCTCGCAACTCACGCGTCCGCGCCAGGTTGTTGGCCGCGCTGTCGAGGAAGAGGGCGTAGCGCGAAGGCTCGGCGAAACCGGGCAGCAACGCCAGCACGTCGGGCCCGCCAGCGACGTCGAGGATGCAACTACCCAGCACGCCAGCGCCGCCAAAATAACGTCGGAATTCCGCCGCGTTGGCCACCGAATCCAGGCGAACATTGACGAAGCGCAAGCGCGCAAGCTGGGCCACGGGCGGCGCCGCCAGTGTTTCGTCCATGCGAGCCGCAAGCGCTGCACTTTTGCTCGTAAAAAACACGTGCAGCGGCTTGTCCTGCTGGCGCGCCAAAGCCGTCGCGCTCTCGAGGTCGGGTTGCCAAAGCGTCGAGGCAGAGGCTCCCGCACCCGCCAAGTCTTTGCGCTGCCCCCACCAGGCCCCAGCGCAAGCGCACACGACCAGCAACAGCGGCCAAAGTGCGCGCCATCTGCCCGGCGCGGCCCGCTCCGGTTCAAGCGATGCGGCGCAGCTTGCTGACTCGCCCACGAAAGTTCCAGTCCATGACGTAGAGGTTACCGTCGCTGTCCCAGCGCGCCGAGTGCGGCGCAATGAAGGTGCCGTCTTGCCATTGAGCCCTGTCGACGCCGTTCTGCGCGCGCAACGCCTCGTTGGGGTTATCACCCAGCTGGGTAATGACCAGATTGTCCTTGCCCAAGATGGTCACGCGCCCGCTCAAATCGGGCACGACCAAGTCGTCGCCCAGCTGGTGCACGCCGCACGGCCGGCGAAAGCCAGCTACCGCCTCGATGAACTTGCCGTCCAAGTCGAAGAACTGCAGGCGTCCATTCTCGCGGTCTGCCACGACGACCCTAGGCGTTGCGGCGCGGGTGTCGATCCAAATGCCATGCGGCGTGCGAAATTGCCCATTTTCTGAGCCCAATCCGCCCCACGAACGCAGGTAGCTGCCCGCCGCATCGTACTGGTGCACCCAGCTCTGCCCGTAGCCGTCGGCGACGTAAATGTGGCCGTTCGGGGCGACCGCGACACCTGTGGGCTTGTACTGCGCGGGTGCCGCGTAGGCGCCCGACGCCTGCGGGAAGGGCAAGCTCGCGACGACGCTGCCATCTAGCTTGGTCTTCACGACCTCGTGCCGCTCGGTGTGGGTGATATAGAGCAGCTCCTCGGCGCCACAATCGCGCGTCAACGCCATGCCGTGCAGCCCGCCCGCGAATTCTTGGCCCCAAGAACCGAGGTAGCGACCGTCCAGATCGAACATCAGCACGGCCTGAGTGGTGTCGGTGTTCAGGTACACGCGTTCGGCTTCGTCAATCACGATGCCGCCGTGGGTGTTGCCGTAGTCGGCGCTGCTCGGCAGCGGTCCCCAGCTGCTAACCCACTCGTAGCGATGCGTGCCAGCTCCCAGCACTACGGGCGCCTGAGCGCGCGCGTCGCGCGGCCGCGAGTAAAGCGACAGGCTCAGCGCCGCGCCGAGGCTCGCCCCAGCGCTGAGAAATTCACGTCGGCTGCTGGTCATAGGCTGGTTCTCCCGTCGCTGGTGTCACCCCACAGCACGAAGTCCCCAGCTAGCGTGACCGCGCCAGCGCTGCGAAAAGCCAGCGAAAGAGCGCCGGCTTTGAGCGTTGCGGGTACACTTGCCCCATAGCGCGGAGCCTCACCCCAACACGTCACGCTGTCGTCCAGCCCAATCGCACAGGCGTTAGTGCGACCAACGGCGACTCGCTTTGCCTCGAGGCCGCTAGGCGGTGTTTGGACCTTGCCCACGTCGTCGCCGAAGCAACGCACCTCGCCCGTCAGCGTGACCGCACAGCCGAAGCGAGGCCCCAGCTTGGCGTCCGTCAGTTGGCTGCTCACCGCAACGTGCGACGCTTTCAGGTCGGCCGGTGGCACGGCTGGCCGTGGACCCCAACAGCGCAATGAATCATCGCTGGTGATGGCGCAGCTCATGGCGCCTGAAGTTGCGAGTTGTTTGGCGACCAAGCCGTCCGGCGACACGTGAGCGGCGTCACCCCAACAGGTGACAGCGCCCTGCCGGCTACGCGCGCAGGCGTGCGCGTCAGCGGCCGACAACTCGACCACGTCCGCCAACACGGGCGGCTCAGCCGCCGCGCCTGCTCCCCAACATCGAACGTTGCCGCCCGGTGCAGCGGCCAACAACACCGCGCAAGCAAAGTCGCGCCCTACTGCCACCGTGCTCGCTTTAACACCAGCTGGCGGAGCGTCACGCGAACCGCCATGTCCGACGGTGCCGCAGCGACCCACGCACTTCACCAGTTGGTCAGCGCCGACGCCACACGTCGCGAAAGGCCCTACAGATAGGCTGAGCCCGGCCGCAGCAGACGCGGCGCCGCCACTGCCGCCGCCTGTTGCGGCAGCTCCCACGCCAGCCGAGTTCATCCCCCCACCCCCCACGGCAACGCCGCTGCCGCCACTGGGGTTGCCCTGACCGCCGTTGCCGGCCGTAAGCGCCGAAGTCGGGCCCGCTTCATTTGACTGACAGCCCAGGACCAGAACGAAACAGCACACGCTCGCCGACCAACCGTAATCAGTTTTCATGGTTGCTCAAGCGATCAACGCTTCGATGACTTTGGATTCACGCGTGATTGGCGTCAGGCGGTGGTCGACGCCCAGGTGCTTGTGGGTGAGCGCCAAGTGGTCGACGCCGAACAGGCGCAAAATGGTGGCGTGAAAGTCTGCAATGTCGACCGCGTCTTTGGTGATGGACCAACCAATTTCGTCGGTTTCGCCATGCGTGAGGCCGCCCTTGGCGCCGCCGCCCGCCATGAACACACTGAACGAGTCGGGGTGGTGATCGCGCCCGCTAACTGTGGCGAAGCCGGGCCGATTCTCGCCCAGGGGCGTGCGCCCGAACTCACTGGCAAAAACGACTAGCGTTTCGTCCAGCAGTCCGCGCTCTTCCAAGTCTTGCAACAGCGCCGCGATGGGCTGGTCGACCAACCCGGCAAAGAACGGGATCTCTTCGTTCAGGCGCGAGTGCTGATCCCAAGAACCCGTGAACACGTTGACGAAGCGGACACCCCTTTCGACCATGCGCCTCGCCAGCAAGCAGTGGCGCGCAAAATTCTTGTAGACGCCGGGGGCGGGTGCGCGCTCGGACTGAATGCTGATGCTGGGGTCGGGACGGTTCAGTCCGTAGCGCTCGAGCGTTTGGGCACTTTCGCCGGAAAGGTCGACAATGGCGGGTGCCTCAGTCTGCATGCGAAAACTCAGCTCGTAGTTTTCGATGCGCGCGGCAATTTGCGGGTCGAGCTGCTGAGCCTTGTGTAGCTCGTTTAGCCTGGCCAACGTGTCGAGATGGCGCCGCTCCGATTCCCGCGTAAAGCCTGGGGGCACGTTGAGGTTCAACACCGGATCCCCGGTTGGCCGGAACGTCACGCCGCTGTACGTCGACGGCAGAAAGCCGCTGTTCCAAAGCGTCTCGCCACCGCTGAACGCGCCGCTCGAGTTCATCACCACGTAGCCCGGAAAGTCTTTGTCTTCGGTGCCCAAGCCGTATTCGAGCCAGGAGCCCATGGCCGGGTGGCCTTGCAGGTTGTGCCCCGTCTGCATCATCAGTTGTCCGGGGTGGTGGTTGAACTGGGTCGTGTACATCGAGTTGATCAGGCACAGCTTGTCGGCGTGCTTACCCAAGTTGGGCAACAGGTTCGACAACAGCATGCCACTTTGACCCTGCGGACTGAAGGTGCGGCTCGGGTCGGTGCCGAGCAGAACCGCCGTATCTTTCTGCAGAAACGCGAAGCGCTTGCCATCCAGCAGGCCCGCGGGCGGTGGCTTACCGTGGAGCTCGGTCAGGCGCGGCTTGTGCGAGAACAAGTCGAACTGCGAGGGCGCCCCAGCCATGTACAAAAAGATGCAATTTTTGGCCTTGATCGGGAACTTTACGGAACCCGGCACCTGGGCGTCGGCCGCCCGCGCCGCGCGCTGCTCGAGCAGCGCTAGCGCCAGCCCGCCTAGCCCGCCCGCCGAGGCAGTCAAAAATTCACGCCGTTGAAGCAAACACCGCTCGATTACTGGATGCATGTCAGTCTCACTCCCGCGTGATGAATTCGTCGAGGTTCAGGATGATGCGCGCCGTTGCCACCCACGCCGCGGCGTCTGACAGCTCCACGCCCGCCGGCTGAAATGCTCCAACGGCTGCTGCCGCGCTGGCCGGCGTCGCCGCGAAGGTTGCTTTCGCGTCGGCGAACAGCTGAGCAAGCTCGGTAGCCTCCTCAGCGCTGGGCGACCGCGACAAGGCCAGCCGATATGCATGCGCGAGCTGTCCCGCAAAGCCGCTGGTTACTTCTTGCTGGACGCGCTGAGCGAACGCCCGCGTCGCCTCCATGAACACGCTGTCGTGCAACGTGATGAGCGGCTGCAAAGGCGTGTTCGAACGATCGCGCCCCGTGACGCTCACGCTGGCCGACGGCCGATCGAAGCCCGCCAGGTTTGGGTAAAGCTGGGTGCGCTGATGCCAGGTGTACAGACCACGGCGATGCGCGTCTTCGCCAGTGCTAGTCGGCCAATCGATGCCGTCGTAGGTAAGGTCACCAATTTCCGGCGGAATCGGCGGATACACGCTGGGTCCGCCCCGCTTGGGCGAGAGCAGGCCAGAGACCGCCAAGAATGCGTCCGACACGATCTCGGCCTCGACCCGCACGCGATTTTGTCGATAGAGCAGCGTGTTCTCGAGATCGTCGACCACCTCGGGCCTGCCGGTCGAGCCCTGGCGGTAGGTTGCCGACATGACAATCTGTTTGATCAGCTGCTTGCGACTGAAGCCGCCTTTCACGAAGCTCGACGCCAACCAATCGAGAAGGTCTGGGTGAGAGGGGAACTGGGCGCGCGACCCGAAGTCTTCCAGCGACGTCACCAAGCCTTTGCCGAACAGGTGGTACCAAGTGGTATTCACGGCCACGCGCGGTGTGAGCGGATTTTTGGCATCCACGAGCCAATTGGCCAAGTCCAAGCGGTCGGGCGTGCTGCCGCGAGGCGCGAACGCGGGCAAGACCGCCGGCGTACCGCCTTGTAGCTCGGCGCTCTTGTCGGGATTGAGAAAGTCGCCGCGAGTAAACAGGTAAGTTTTGCGGCGGTTGTCGGCGCGCTCGGCCAGTACGTCCGCGAGCAGCGTGGGCGCATTGGCTTCGGTGCTCCGCGGCACCTCACTTGTGACCTCGTCTGCATTGTCGAAGAACGCGTACATCCGAAAGAACTCTTGTTGTTCGATCGGGTCGTAGGGGTGGCTGTGGCACTGCGTGCAGCCCAAGGTCAGCCCCAGCCAAGCCGTGCCCACGGTAGCCGCACGATCCAAAACGCGCTTGGTGCGGTCTTCCTCGGGGTCGACGCCGGCCTCGTTGTTGAACAGGGTGTTGCGCGAAAAACCCGTGGCAAGCCGCGACAGAGGCGTCGCGTTCGGCTGCAAGTCGCCCGCCAATTGCTGGATAGTGAACTGATCGAAGGGTTGATCGGCATTCAGCGAATCCACCACCCAATCGCGGTAGCGCCAGGCATTCGGGCGGCCGTTGTCCTTCTCGTAGCCGGCGCTGTCTGCGTAGCGCGCTTGGTCGAGCCAATGCCGCGCCCAACGCTCGCCAAAGCCCGGCGACGCCAGCAATCGGTCGACCACCACCTCGTAGGCGCCGGCGGAGGTGTCCGCCACGAAGGCGTCCAGCTCCGCCAACGTGGGCGGCAAACCGACTAGGTCGAGCGAGACGCGACGTAGCTGCGTCTCTTTACCTGCCTCTGGAGATGGCGTGAGCTTGGCCTGATCGAGGCGATTGAGCACGAAGCGATCGACGGGGGTTTTGACCCATGCCTCGTTCGAGACCGCCAGCGTGGCGGGCTCCACCGGCAAAAGAGGTGCAAACGACCATTGCGTGGGCCAAGGCGCTCCCTGAAACAGCCACCGCCGCAGCTTGTTGAGCTTCTCGGCCGGCAGCGGGGGTTGCCCGAGCGGCATGCGCAACTCCGGATCGTCGATGGATACCTTCAAGAACAAGATCGAGCTCAGCGGGTTGCCCGCTTGACCCAACGTGAAGGCCGCTTTTTCGCGGCTTTGCAGATTCAAAGCCGGCATACCCAGCTCGCGCACCCCGCCATGGCAGCGCACGCAGTAGTCACCCAAAATGGGCTGAATATCGCGAAAGAAGTCGACCGGGACGTCATCGGCCGGCAACGCCTCCCCACCGTCAAGGCCGGCCGTGCCGGCGCCAACGCCAACAGACGCGCCCCCAGCCCCGCCTAAGGTTGCAGCAATTCCTCCGGCGCCAGGGGCAACGCCCCGCGTCGGCGTCCCCTCGGAGCAGCCGATGGGAGCCACGAATAGACCCGCCAACGCCACGGCACACGCCCGCTGCATCCAAATCATGGACAAAACTCCTGCAGTGACCGCTCCGTACGTGGCGCTCACTTTGCTCGACCCCAGTTGGTGCCGTCAGCCCATCAAAGTAGACCACGAAGCGTATGTAGAATCGCCGGGTCGATATGGACTATCCGCTGGCCCCCCGAACAAGGTGGCTAGCTGCCAGCTCCAGCTTCCCCGCCAGCGCCTGCAGCACCGCCAGCGCCTGCCCCGCCAGCGCCAGCAGCACCGCAATTGCAAGCCACGACGCCTCGTTGGCCCGTTTACCCGCCCAGGCAGCTGGGCAGGCTGGCTGCCAAGCGCAGGCGAGGGAGGCTACCAACTAGCGGAAAGGCGAAAGTCCGTGCTGCCGCGCGGAAGCGTCACCACCAGCGTCTTCTTGGCGACGTCGTAAGCGTAGGGCCGCTTGGCCCCGCTTTCGTCGACGACGGCTTTGGGCGCTCGAGGCACGGCGTGAATCACGACGCGAAGCTCGTTCCACCACGGCGGGTACTCGCCGCTCGACTGGCTCTGCACGGAGATGGACGTTTGTGATGGTTCGCAGCTCAGCTGCAGCCGGCGAAACTTTCCGGATTGGAACGCGAAGCTCGTGCCGTCATCTAGGTAGAGCGAGCCCGTACAATCCGGACCGGGCCAGATGGTGAGCGTGAGTGGCCCCGCAGGCGACGTCTGCGTGTTTTGGACGACCGCCGCGTCGGGAATGATGGAGCCCGCCCGCGCGAACAGCCTCAGGCTGTCGGCGACTGGGACTTTGAGCTCGTGTACGCCGCCAGGTACGAGCGCGAAGGTTTCCGTGTCGTACCAGTCTGCGGCAGGCAGCGTGACGCGGTAGGGCGCAGCGCCGGCGACGAGCTTAGGCGCAACCAACAAGTCACGACCCAAGAGGTAGGCGTTGTCGACCCCAGCCACCGCCGCGTCGTTGGGATATTCGAGCCACAGCGGCCGCACGACGGGCAGCCCGTTCCGCGATGATTCTTCGAACAGCGTGTACAAGTAGGGCAGGAGCCGGTAGCGCCGCTCGACCGCTTTCTTGGCGCGCGCTCCAATCGCGTCGTCGAACAACCAAGGTTCACGACGACAGCCTTCTTTCTCGCTGTGGTTGCGAAAAAAAGGCTGTAACGCTCCGAGCTCCATCCACTCCGCAAACAGCTCCGCGTCCGGGCAGCCCACAAAGCCTCCCACGTCGGCGCCGTTGAAGGGGTAGCCGGACACTCCCAGGTTCAACAGCTGCGGAATCGTCACCGCCAGGTGCGGACGATCAGCCGTGTTGTCACCGGTCCACGAGGCCGCGTACTTTTGCACCCCCGCATAGGCGGCGCGGGTGAGAATGAACGGCCGCTCGTTGGGCCGCAGCTGGCGCACACCTTCGTAGGTGGCGCGCGCGTTGAGCATGCCATAGGCATTGTGAAGCAACGTGTGCGACGCTGTCGTGCCGTCGTCGAGCCGGTGGAGCAGGTCTTCGGGGAAACTCTTGTCCTTCACGAACACGGCCGGCTCGTTCATGTCATTCCAAAAGCCCGCTACGCCTTGCTCGACGAAACCGCGGTACAAGCCACCCCACCACGCGCGTGTTTTTTCGCGCGTGAACTCCGGAAACACGCTGGCGCCCGGCCAAACAGGCCCTTCAAAGAATCCCTTCCCCTGCTTGGCGTGAATGAAATGATCGCCTGCCGCACCGCTGTCGTACGGGGCATAGCCGGCCGAAGGCAGCCCTTGATACGATTTTACATGCAGGTCGGTGATGGCAATCGTCTGCACGCCGGCAGCTTTGAAGTCGGCGATCATCTTGGCGAAGGTCGGAAACGCCTTGGCGTTCACGGTGAACGGCGCATTGCCGTCCTGGTAGTCAATGTCGAGCCAGATAGCGTCGGTAGGAATTTTGTCGCGCTGTAGGCGCGCGACCACGCCACGCACTTCTTCCTCTGACTTGTAGCCGTAGCGGCTTTGGTGGTGGCCTAACGCCCACAAAGGAGGCAACGGCGTGCGACCCGTGAGGGCCGAGTACGCCTCGAGCACTCGCTTGGGTTCGGCGCCAGCGAACAGGTAAACGCCGAAAGCTTCGCCGGCTCGAGCCTCGTAGCTCAACAGCTGGGCGTGGCGCTTGCCAACATCGACATGGGCGCGCGCCGGGTGGTCGACGAACACCCCGTGCGCTCGACCGTCGCGCAAGCATAGCCAAAAGGGCAAAGATTTGTAGAGCGGATCGGCGTCGATCTTCCAGCCGTAGGCGTCGGTGTTCCAAAGCTCGAAAGCGTGCCCGCGGCGGTCGAAGCCCCGCGCCTTGTCGCCCAAGCCGAACACTCGCTCGCCGGCATTCAAACCGAAATCGACCCGCACGCCGCGCTCTTGCCAAGTCACGCGCAGCGTCTCGTCGGCGACGACTTCGCCCGCCGGCGTCATCAGCCGCACTCGCAGCGGCTTCTTGTCGATACGCAGCAGCGCCTGCTCGGTGCTGAGCAGCAACAGCGAAGCCGTTTCTTCTAACTTCGGTATGACCGCGCCGCGCAATGCCTCGGGCTCGACGGCGAATGACGGCAACCCACGGGCAGCCTTGCTGCGAGCGATGCGGACCCGAAATGTATCGGGGCGCACCGCGCTGATACGCAGGAATCCGGCGCTCGTTTCAAGCTCGAGGCCAGCGCTGGTCAGTGCGCTGCGGAGGACTTCCGTCTCGATGGTTGACGCCTCCGCAACCGGGGATGGCGAAATGGGGACGTGCGTTTGCCCCAAACAGCCCCCCGCAGTGAGACCGCCCACCAGCCGCAAGCCAAGCGACCACCCCGAAGATCCACGTGCCATGGTGCCCCTCATAGCCGAGCCGGGCGGCTGTACCTGGGCAGCGCCCTTGAGTGCCCTCAACTCAGTGACGACGGCCCCCAGAGCCACGCCCGCGCGTTGTCGCAGGTCCGCGGAACCTTCGCGACTGAGCCTAAGCAGTTAGGCAAATTGGTCAGCTTACAGCTACAAGCGGTGCATACCGCTTGAGGTACAAGCCCCAGAGTTCGCGTTACAGGTTACATGCCACGACAGGTAGGTGACAGCTTTGTGAGCGAGAGTGCCGAAATGTTGCACTAGTAAACCTGCAGGGCGCACTCACCAAAGTGGGAACGAGCGCGCCTCGACCCCCCTCAGGTCGCGAATGAAAAATCAACTCGTAGGATTGTTCCTGCTCGCCGGTGGCACGCTTGCCGCTGGTTGCTCATCTAGCGGTGGTTCCGATCCATCTGTGTCCGCAGCGGGCAGTAGCAGTGGAGGATCTTCACCAATCGGCGGCGGCCCCGTTGTGGGTCCCGACGGCTGTCGCGCAGATGGCTCCCTGGCACCCGCCAGAATCTCGCTGCTCAGCGAGAAAGAGTACGCGAACGTCGTCCGCGACGCGTTCGGGGTCGAGTACCTGCCTGAGACGGCGCCGGTCGAGACGGGAGCTTACCCGCTGAACGAGTTCGCCCAAGTGGCCACTGTGGACGACGCCAAGCGGTATGCGCGTGCCGCCGACCAAGTAGCTGGCAAGCTGAAGCCCTGTGGGGACGACGCCGTAGCCGCGAGCTGCGTCGAATCGTTCTTGCGGGCCAAGCTGCCCCGCGCATGGCGGCGCCCCGTCACCGACGTCGAGATCTCCGGCCTGATGGGCATATACAACAGCGGCCTGGTGGATGGCGCGCCGCGCGCACTCAACCTGCTGATGGAGGCCGCGCTCGGTAGCGGTGCCTTCCTGTACCGGACCGAGGTCGGCGCAGACGCTTCAGGTACCTCCGGCTCAGTACCGCTCAATGCGTACGAGTTGGCAAGTGCGCTCAGCTTCGCCATGTTCGGCTCTGTGCCGGACGACCAACTTTGGGCCAAAGCGGTCGACGGCTCGCTCACCCAACCGGCCGTCCTCAGCGCCGAGGTCGATCGACTACTGGCGCTCGCACCCGCGCGCGAAAACCTGACCAAAAAGGTCGGCTATTACCTCAACGTCGAGAAAATTGCAGGGACCAGCAAGGACGCGACGGCCTTTCCGGAGTTCACCGCGACGCTGAAGAGCAGCCTGCGTGAGAGCGCCAAAATGTTCGTGAACGACCTAGTCTGGAACGGCTCGGTCAGCGACCTGTTCACCTCGAACAAGTACTACTCTAACGAAGAAATCTCGAAGGTCTATGGCCTGCCCGCCGTGCAGGGCAGCGGCCTGATGGAAGTTCAGCTTCCGCCGGAGCGCAACGCCGGTATCCTCGCGCATCCGTATCTGCTCGCGAGCACGAACGCTCACACGGCCAGCGGCGACATCGTAAACCGCGGATTGTGGATTTACTACAACATGGTTTGCGGAAACTCGGTCGGCGTACCGCCCACCAACGCGATCGACGTTTTCAACTCGCTGATGGGTACCGAGCGCGAGAAGGCGCAGCAGCGCAACGCCAAGCCGGCATGCGGGGCGTGCCACCAATTCTTCGACCCGTTCGGTTTTGCTAGCGAGAATTTCGACGCCATCGGGCGCTATCGAACGATCGATCCGGAAGACAACATGCCGGTGTTCTCCCAAGGCACCATCGTGGGGCAAGGCGCCGACATCGACGGCCCGGTATCGAGCCTGAAAGACATCGCGGACCGGCTGAAGACCGGACGCCGCGTGGCCGATTGCGCGGTGGGGCAGCTGTCCAAGTACACGCTCGACCACGATCCCAAAACCGAAAACTCCTGCGCGATTCATCAAATCAGGGACAACTTCGCAGCCAGCGGAAAGTTCGTCGATTTGTTCAAATCCATCCTCACCTCCCCTGCCTTCGCAACCCGCGATCTGAGCCCTTAAGGAATCGTTGAATGACACGCTACATTGGACGACGCGGACTTCTGGGTGGGCTCGCGGCAACCGGCGCGGCCGCCACATTTCTCAGGCCAATTATGGGCCAGGCGCAGACCGGAGTCGCACCTCAGCGTCTGCTGATGATCCACCGCCCTTGCGGCACGGCGATGAGCGCGAAGGAAAGTCCCGGGGCACCCTCGTTCTGGTGGCCGACATCGGGCGCGTCAGGCGGCACCGACTGGATAGCTGCCCCGGGCGGCTTGATCGATTCCTTTAAAGCCGTTCGCGACAAGATGGTCGTCATGAAGGGCGTCCATTGCCCGCGTGTTCCAGGCTGGCACGGGGACAAGCACGGCGCTGGCATGCTGGGAATGATCTCGCCTTCACCGATGGATCCGGGCCACCTCGATGCCTGGCCCGTTATCCCGGGAAAAGAAGCGGAGGCCAAGACCAACACCGAGGGCAAATTCTTTACGGCGACCGATCGCTCGATCGATCAGCTGTTCGTCAACACCATCCCTAGCCTCAAGTCTCTGGCGGCAATTCCCTCCATCAGTCTTACGCCGGACCTGATTTCGGCGCAGACCGACAACTTTTGCATCCGCGTCGTGTCCTACGCCAAGGACAACCCAAACGCCGCCCAACCCACGCCGCTTCACCCTCTGGCGGACCCCGCCATCGCGTTCAAAAACCTGTTTGGCAACGCCATGATGGGGCAGGACGACGCCGCCATCGCGCGCACCCTGGCGCAAGACATGAGCGTGATCGACTTCATCAACGGCGACTTGAACAGCCTGCGGCCGCGCTTGCCCAAGCTGGCGAAAGAAAAGGTGGACTCCCACTTAGCCGCACTTCGCCAGCTCGAGCTGCAGCTGAAAACCGGGGGCAGCGGTCGCGTGTGCACCAAGCCGACCTTGCCGCCCCTCGACAGCCAGATTCCTGGCGGAACGGCAGGCGATGGCGACACCAACGCCGCCAACGACGCGCGCTTCCACGAGGCCGCGTTGCAGCAGCTCGCGATCATCAAGACCGCGTTTCAGTGCGATCTGACCCGTGTGGCGACCTTCACCTGGGGTTGGGGCAACTCGGGCATCCGCTTCAAGGATATCGTTCCGAACGTCGTGCCCGGCGCCCAAATGGACAACCTCGAGGGCTACCATGCTCTCTCCCACAACGGCGGCACCAACCCGCACCAGGGGCAGTATTTGGTCGACAAGTACCATTGCCAAATGACCGCCAACTTGCTGGCAGACCTAGCGAACACGCCGGACGATATGAACGGCGGCAGCTTGCTCGACAACACGCTGGTGGTGTTTTGGAACGAAGTCAGCGTCGGCGCGGTTCACGGCTGGGAAGACATGCCGGTGCTGCTGTTCGGCGGAAAGTTCCTGAAGTTGCAGGGCGGCCGCTACTTTGACTTTAGCTCCCAGGTCGGCGGCAAGGGCCGCTTCATGAGTGACTTCTGGACGCGGCTCTCGCAGCAGTGGGCGGAAGCCGACGGCGTCAAAGGCACCGGCTACGAGCCCCTTGTGAAGTACGGCGCCGATCAGTGGAACACCGGCGGCATGTCTGAGCTCTTCGGGGCTTGAG